>JAKSSI010000079.1 GCA_024403175.1 Clostridia bacterium | reverse complement strand
TGAAAACACTTTGTAAAGAATTAGACGCAAGGATTCGTTACCGACTACGCATGTGTATTTGGAAGCATTGGAAAACGCCACAGAATCGTGAAAAGAACCTTGTAAAGCTAGGGATTGACAGAGACACAGCAAGACGGGTTGCCTATACAGGGCGCAGAATAGCTTATGTATGCAACAAAGGAGCTGTGAATGTTGCGATAAACAATAAAAGACTAGCCTCATTTGGACTAGTCTCTATGTTAGATTACTACACCGAAAGGTGTGTTACTTGTTAAGTTGATTGAACCGCCGTGTACGGAACCGTACGCACGGTGGTGTGAGAGGTCGGGAAAATTTATTTAATTTTCCCTCCTACTCGATTGCATTTAATTACTTTGCTCTATTTGATGCTACAAATCTCTTAATCTTCTTTGCAGTTGTCTTTTCAAATTCTTCTTTTCTAATTACGAATCTTCTAATCTGCTTGTAGAGTGGAAGAGTCTTGTTGAGCTTATCAATTTCTTCGTCGAAGAGTTTGTTTACATCGGCATCTGTGTAGTTTGCACCGAGTCTTTCTTCAACAGCTGCAGCATCTGGGAAGATGGATGCAATAATAACTGTATCCTGACCGTTTTCATCTGCATCAGCCCAAACCATGGATTCTGTAACAAGTCCTGTAAGTCCGAGGCAATATTCGAGCTCTTCTGGGAATACATTCTTTCCGTTAGAAGCAATAATTACGTTCTTGGAACGGCCAGTGATGAAGATGAATCCCTGGTCGTCGATATATCCGATATCGCCAGTGTGGAACCATCCATCCTGAAGGACCTTGTCGGTTTCTTCTTGCATATTGTAGTAGCCGAGCATTACGATATCGCCCTTGATAAGGATTTCGCCGTTTCCTTCTGAATCAGGATTTATAATCTTAGCGTCGATAGTTGGAAGAGGGCGTCCAATTGATGCGCTCTTGTGGAGGATTTCTCCGTTTACAGCTGCAACTGGTGCGCATTCTGTAAGTCCGTATCCCTGAATACCAAGGAATCCAAGATCTTCGAAGAAGTCGAGAATGCCTGGGTCCATTGCTGCGCCGCCACAGATGAGAAGTCTCATGTTTGTGCCGAATACTGCATAGATGTCCTTAAGAAGCTTTCTCTGAATCTTGTTACCAGCTTTACCAAACTTCTTGCAAATATTAATAACGTTCTTAACAGTCTTTTCCTTGCCCTGCTTTCTGATATTCTTCCAAATACCTTTGTAGAGAGCCTCTGCAATAAGAGGAACAAGCATTACGATAGATGGATTAATTTCTTTGAGGTTGGACTGAATGTACTTAAGACCTTCGCAGTATGCGATAGCAGAACCTCTGTAGAGAGGAATTAAGAAACCTGCTGTGCATTCAAATGTGTGGTGAACAGGAAGTACGCTGAAGAATACATCGTTTTCATAAACGTTGAGTATTGTTGGAAGAAGCATAAGGTCTACAGCGATGTTCTTGTGACAGAGCATTACGCCTTTTGAAATTCCTGTTGTACCAGATGTGAAGAGGATAGCTGCCATTGCTTCTGGGTCGATAACGGCATCTACGAAACTCTTATCGCCATCTGCAATAAGCTTTTTACCTTCTTCTATTACTTCTCTAAATGCAAGATCTGTTTCACTCTTTTCTTCGAGATTTAAATTAATGATGTACTTAATCTGAGTCTTTCCAGATTCTCTAATGCTATTGAAGGTTTTAGAGAATTTCTTTGTGCAAAGAACTGCTTCTACATCTGCAGCTGCGCAAAGTCCGCTAAGGTTTTCTTCTGCAAGTTCCTTATCGAGTGGAACAACAACGCCTGTACCGCAGATGGTTGCAAGGTAGGATACAGCCCACTGATAGCAGTTTTCACCGATTACAGCAATGCGCTTGTCCTTAAGACCCATATTGATTAAAGCTGTTCCAAGACCGTTGATGTCTTCCATAGCTTCTTTATATGTAATGTCGGTGAATGGTTCGCCCTTCTTGAATCTCTGCTTGAATGCAACATTGTTTGCGTAAATTGTTGCACTGGATGTAATCATGTCCTTAATGTCTGTAATAGGACGAAGATTTCTATCGATGATATCGTCTCTATTGGTATTATAAGCTTCCTGCAATTTCAGTTCAGCATAGTTAGGATTGCTCATTAAAATAACTCCTTATAATAAATGTAAAATAATTGCACATAATATACAAAACTATGTTATATTATAACCAATACAATGTCAAGCCTTGTAGTAACTACGTTTTTTAAGTATAATCTCATTGCTATGATGGACAAATTGAACGAATTACAAGAAAATAGTGTGCCAAAGCTTCACATTCTTCGTTGGAAAGAAATTCCGGATGTGGGTCTTTATATGGAACAGCTTCTTTCTCTTATTGATAAGAGTATGGGAGCATTTTTCCATGAGGTTGGAGAACTTCCTCTTACAAAGAGCATGATTAATAACTATGTTAAGGCAGGTTTTGTTGATGCTCCTGTAAACAAGAAGTACAGCCGCAAGAGTATAGTAATGATTATCGTTATTTATATTATGAAGACTTGCTATTCTCCTGACGAAATAAATAAGCTCATAAATATGGGTATGGATATAAACCAACATAATTATGAACTTACCTACGAACGCTTTTGCACTGCCATTGAAAATGCTGTAAATAATGTATTTTCCGGTGAAATAAATGTTAAATATGTATATATAGAAGGTAGGGAAAACAAATATCTTATGGAAAACTTTGCACTTTCCTTTGCCTGCAGGTACTACACCAAGAAAACATTCTTAAGATAAAGAAAAGACCACACTAACGGTTATTCCGATAGTGTGGTCTTTTGAATTTTGAAATGATTTAGAGTTTTCCCTAAGATTTATCCCAATCTTCGCCTTGGTCGAGGCCCCAAGCTTTATAAAGCTGGTTGTAAAAACGTGGTCTCTCGAAGTCTTGTTTCATTGCTGGGAAGAAATTTTTTCTATAGCCATGGCCTTTGTTCATTACAAAAGCCAAACCTTTATAGAATTCTTCTTCCTTTTGCGCTGGAACAGAGAAAATAATGTCATCCTCTGGCGTAAGAGCTCTTTCGTACTCGCCTGGATCTGGCAGTGTTATGCGGTAGTTGCCATCATACATTGGGTTAATTACAGAGTAGGTACAAGAATCAAGTGCAGTAAATGCAGAATCAATCATAGAACCTGTCTGAGAAGAAACCGCCATAAGCAGGCAACGAAGTTGATCGTTCTTCAGATAGATAAGTGTTATATCTGGGTCGAAATCAGCTTTATCCAGCGGAGCTACAAGTGTGCCTTCGTATTTCCCATAAGGGAATTTAGGGAAAGCGTTAACAAATTCTTCTGCTTTATCCGGGTCGGGAATACCAATAACTCTAGATATGATATTAAAAGGTTCTGTGCCTTTAACACATTCTACATGGCCGTAAGTCATGAGAGGGTTCCAGCACCAGTGATCTTCTTTTCTCATATATACGGTTTTACCTTGTCTTCTTGCATAGGCAAAAGCCTGGCAGAGGGCAATGTGTTTGCCGCTTTTTTCCATAGGCTTTAAGGCATCGGCTGGAACCAGCTTGTCCTCGTCCTTTTTTTCTACCATCTTAAGTGCTACGGCAGGGAAACGGAGTTGAAGTACTTCGTTTAGATTTTCTTGATGCTGTTTGTTGCTTTGAAGCATAAGATACCTCCGGCGATTTAAGCTCTTCGTTTTTTTGAATCTATTATAAGGGAAAATAATTTGCTAACTACAACCGCAGCCGCCATAATGGCAACCATGCTTACGATATTTGTGATTATCGGACTTTTTGTAAGTGTATAGACTTTATTTGCTCCCTTAAATCCGAAAATCATCTGAAGAGCATACATTTCTAAAGTGCAATTACCCACAATTTGCACAATCTTCGCTGCCGGAATCATATCCAGAAGCATTACCACGCCAACTGTGAGAGGAACGCCTATTACATAGAACAGTTCTCTAATTGGCTTGTTTGGAGATCCTTGATAACCGAAGTTATATACAAGAATCAATCCGCCGATAGCCAGAATGGCTGTTAAAATCCAGTACTTTGCGGCGCTCTTTCTAAGCTTGTCCAAAACAGCATATTTTCCAAAATAGTATCCGATAAGAATAATTGGGATTCTATTAAAGAAGATGAACATTGCCTTGTACTTGGTAAGGTTTGTAACTATTACACCTATTGCGACCCAAATAACTATGGCAAGTATTGCTGTAAGCTTTGGATTTTTCTTATCTGCCAGCCTAAAGAAAGGCAGAAGAATGTACATTATCATAATTGCCGGGAGGAACCAAAGGAAGCTACCGCCGCCTTTATTAAACAGTTCCTGGGCTGTTAAAACCTTAAAAAGTCTTAAAGGCTTCCAAGATTCGTAGATGAATGCTACAACTGCAAATACTGCGAATTTTAAATAAATGTACTTAAATCTTGATAATACGAAACTTTTGTACTTAAGTTCTTTTCTTGTGGCAATTGAGAATGCTGATACAAAGAAGAACATATCTACACCAATGAATCCAACGTGACGAAGGAATGTGCCTATTGGGTAGATAGGCGACGTTCTGTCTATCATTCTCACCCATACATGAAAGATAACAATCAGTACGGATGCCACAAACATTGTGGTCTTCTTGTTCTTCATAGTGTCTTTTCTATTAATTAGTCTTCAAATGTTGCTGGGGAAAGAATTGCGAATACATAGTTGTCTACAACAGCTGTCATGAATTCGTCTGCTTCTGTGCAGATGTTCCATCTTAAGTCGTGGTTATCTGTAAGAGTCTTTTCTAAAGCAGCTGCATCCTTTGCTTCGAATACATAAGCTGCAAATGGAATGCTTCCGATAAATGGAACCATAGCTACGCACTGCTTGAAATCTTTAATGTCTGTTGTAAATCCGCCAAGGTATCCTTCTGGAAGTTCTACGATATCTGCAGCAAAGCCAAGAGCTTCATTTTCTGCAAGTTTCTGCATAAGCTTCATAAGATCCTTTTCATCTTTTATCTGCTTTTTGAATTCTGCGCACATAATCTGTGCTACTGTTGCATCTTCAGGAAGTTGTTCGTCTTCTACTGGCTTTTCTTTCTTTCCGCAAGCTGCGAAGCTGAATACCATTGCTAAAGCAAGTAAAATTGCTAAAATCTTTTTCATTTAGTTACCTCATAGTTCTTTCTGTATATAATTAGGATTTGAATTAACGTCTTTCACAATTTATGGACGGCGAAAATTCAAGTAGGTTACAAAGAAACAACAAAAATCAAAAAAATATTCAAAAAATTGTGTTTATTTAACATTTTTAACCTAGCAGTATACTAAATATACCATATTATTTATACATTTTCATTGTATAAAGAGCAAAAACCTGCGAAAATATATAATTATTGAAAAAGCAAATCATTTAAAACTACAATCGAAAGGAGATTTGTGGTGAATTATACAAAGTATGTGCTGAAGAACACTGAAGAAATATGTCAGATCCTTGCGGACAAAGACAATTTTTTTGTTGTGTCTTGCAACAAATGCTTTAAGGAATTTGAATCCGTAGAAGAAACAGACGCAGATGAATTTAAAACTTTGGCAAAAGCTCAGGGTAAAAACATTACCGGTGCTGTTGCCATTGATTTTTTATGTAATTCCGTTCAAACAGAAAGAAAACTTGAAGGAGTTATTCCTGCTGGCAGCGAAAATATAGTAGTCCTGTCTTGCGGCCTTGGTGTACAGACTGTTGCCGAATTGGAAGATATAAATGTTTTAACAGTTACCGATTCCTTAAATTATATCGGCCATCATGGAATGGCTCTTACAAAGAAAACCTGTGATGCATGCAACCAGTGCTTCCTTAATACAACAGGCGGCATTTGTCCTATAGTTGATTGCACAAAGAGCTTAGTAAATGGACCTTGCGGAGGAACAAAGAACGGCAAGTGTGAAATAGATCCTAACAAAGAGTGTGCTTGGGAAAAAATCTATAACAAACTTAAGGAGCAAGGTAGATTAGAAGAATTCCTTCATCAGCCGGTTCAGCTTAGAGATTATTCAAAGGTAAACTATAAGACTGTAAATGAATATGTAAAGAGCATTAGAGAAAAGCGCTTTGAAGGTTTCTACGGCGGCATTCATCCTTTTGAAAGAAAAGAAAGAACGGAGGATATGCCAATCAACGCATTCCCTATGCCAAAGCAGGTGGTTATTCCAACTTCTATGCATATTGGTAAGGCGGCTACTCCAATTGTTAAACCTGGCGATCATGTTAAAGTGGGTCAAAAAATTGCGGAAGCATCTTCATATATCAGCTGCAATATTCATTCAAGTGTAAGTGGCACGGTCGAGGCTATTGAAACTAGACTTAATCCTGTAAGTGGCACAAATTCAGAATACATTATCATTAATTCTGATGATAAATTCGATTTACACGAAAGCGTAAAGCGGGGGAAAAGCGCCGCGAGGGAAACGGAAGCGCCAGGATCGCACCAGCCGCAGGAGGCGGCGAGATAACCGAGGATCAACTCGGGGGAGCGGCCCTGCTCGCGATAATATG
>JAKSSI010000078.1 GCA_024403175.1 Clostridia bacterium | reverse complement strand
AAGTCTATTTGGCATTGGTGTCTTGTAGCACTCAAAGTCAAAACCAGCCTGACCACTTGCTGTTACTACTGGAATAGTTTCCATACCTAATGCAAGTTTTCCGTAGCATGCATCATCTGCTGCTGTAATGTAGAAATGCTTTCCTGTATCCTGTGTGTATTTTACATACTGGCAGAATGCAAGCTTGTCGCCTTCATATCTATCTGCATTTGGCTTATCCATGCAAAATTTAATAGCTATAGCTGGATAATTAAGATTTAATTTTTCCAGAAGTTCACTTTCGCTCTTTTTAATCATATTTTCCTCACTTAATTAATCTTCTAGTAAATTACCATTTTCATTAAAATCAAAGTCTTTAGGTTCACTTAGAATATCAATATTATCTAGAGCCTTTGCTTCTTCTATAAGAGCTTCGGATATCTCTATTTCTGATAGACTTAACGTATCCTTGATTCTAACTACTCGTAAATCAGTTCCATCTGTTTTAGATAAAGTTAGAATCGCAGCTTGGATTGCTTGCTTATCAGAATCAAAGAACATTGGAACTTTCCCTGAAGCCGTAACGCCACTTGTCAAGCAATTTGGATAGGTTGCATCAAAATCAATACTTTCAAAAGCACGTCTAGTTGTAATATCAGACATTCCTATTCCCATTGCACTACCATGAGTTTCTTTAGTTAAACTCAATGTTACAATGCGTTTGGCCCTTTTATCTCTTATATCCTGTGGAATTGGAGCGCCCGGAATAAAAGTGAATGTTACATTTGCATCCATTCCCGGGCCACTTATATTTTTACCGATTTGATCCACAATCAAAACGTCCAGTTTTTCGAAAAAGATCCTTGGCAAATTTGCTTTGGCTTTTTCAAGAACAATTGGTTCTTCCTCAAAGATTTCCGGCTTAGTCCAAACATAAAGATTCTCTGTTTCATCAAATGCATTCTCAAGCACCCCTATAGCAAAAAGAATCTTTTCATGCTCTATAACACTTCTACCAAACTCAAAAACCCTTGCACCCATATTCGCAGGCCCACCGGAATGAACAATCTGAGCACCGGCTTGTTTTCCTAAACCGATAGCTGCCATTTTAACTATTCCGCTTTCATGAGCCGCTCTAAATCCGGTATGAGGTTTTACTCTATTTAAAAGAATAATTCCGTCAGCTTCATGCGCATATTTATCAACATGAACCTCTTCGCCGTTGATAGTATCTACAACAACTGTTTCCATTGATGAACGAATAGGCGCACCAATACTGCTTTCTGTTATTCCATAGGCTTCTAGTAATTCAACCTGCCCCTCTGCGGTTGCACCACCATGACTTCCCATTGCTGGGACTATAAATGGTTTTGCTCCTTTTTCTAGCAAATATTTTACTAGTACTTGAAGAAATAAAAGATAATTACATATTCCTCTGGATCCTGCAGTAATTGCAATAGTCAATCCAGGCTTTATTATTTCTTCTATTTCATTTCGGTGCAATTGTGAAAGCAGCACTTCTTCAACATTCTCAAGTTTTGCTGAATTGAAGTGCTGCCTTACTTTTAACATTTTAGGAAGTACAACCGGATTTAATAATTTATTTACCGATTCAAACATTTTCCTTTATTATTACTTGCTTCTAATCATTGTTACGATTCCTGAAGAAATCTGTGGGAAGCATGCTACTAAGAGCAAGCATAAGATTAAAGCAATGATAAACGGGATCGCTTTCTTAACAATTTTCAGCAACGGTAATCCTGTAAGTGACTGAGCAACGAACATGTTAGCACATACTGGAGGTGTGCAGAATCCGATTGCAAGAGCAATATCCATAATGATACCGAACTGGAGTGGAGAAATACCATACTGCTTTACAACATTAAGAAGTACTGGTCCAAAGATTACGATAGCTGGAGTTGTCTGCAGGAACATACCAATAAGGAAGAGGATACCTACCATGATAATCATTACAATGTACTTGCTAGATGTAATGCTCATGAAGAATCCGTTAATAGCTGCTGTTACACCGAGGTAAGCAAAGATTGTACCTACTGCTGTAGCTGGAGCTACTGTAAGCATCATACCAGAGGAGAATGTAGCTGTGTTCTTGTACATCTTCCAAAGATCTGCGAAAGATACTTCCTTGTATACGAATACTGCTAAGATGATTCCGTAAGCTGTAGCTACTACAGCAGATTCTGTTGCACTGAAGATACCAGAGTAAATACCACCAAGGATAATGATAGGCATCAGAAGTGCAAGGATGGAATCAATGAATGCCTTACCTACATTCTTGATAGCAAACTTTTCATGTCCTCTAATGTTGTGCTTCTTGCAATAGAAGAAGTTAACAAGCATAAGAGCAACACCAATTAATACTGCTGGAACTGTACCAGCAAGGAAAAGGTCACCGATAGATTCATTTACGGTGATACCATAAATTACGAGTGGATATGATGGTGGAACGATAATACCAAGTCCGCCTGCGCAACCACAAAGAGCTGCTGCATAGTACTTGTCGTATCCTTCTCTAACCATTTCTGGAATCATGATTCCGCCGATAGCAGCTACTGTAGCTACTGCAGAACCAGATACAGCACCGAAGAACATGCAAGCAAGAATTGCTACATATCCGAGGGAGCCTGTAATTCTACCAAAGCAAGCGTTAGCAAGCTTTACGAGTCTCTTGGAAATACCACCAAGATTCATGATGTCACCACAAATCATAAAGAATGGGATGGCAATCATGGAGAATGATGCTGTTCCTGAATAGAATGTCTGTGCTAAGAATTCCTGAGATGTTACAGGGTCAATAGCAAGCATTAAGAAGCAAGGTGCAATAAGGCAAACGCCAAGAGGAACACCGATTGCCATGAAAAGGAACATTGTTATAAACATTACTGCTACTGCCATTAGTCTTCCTCACCTGCCTCTCTTCTAGCCTTTTTTCTTTCTTCACATTCTCTTTCGCATGCTTCAAGATCGATAGTTGGCTTTGTTGCACCAAGAGTCTTTTCATTTTCATGTGCAAGCTTCCAAATATCAGCTACAAGCTTTGCACTTGCAAATGTAAGCATGATAGGAATAAGAATGTAGTTAATCTTATTTGGAATATGAAGTAATGCTGTTGTTGAATTTCCTAAAGCATCAAGAATCTTTGTGTATGGAACCCAAAGATAGCAGTTGAAAATTATGAAAATAATATCGGAGATAATGAGAAGAACTTTCTTTGCTTTAAAAGGAAGTGCATCAATAACAGCGTCGATTCTAAGATGTTTTCTGTATGTTACAGCACTGGAAATACCAAAGAATGTCATCCAAATGAACATTACAACTGCAAGTTCTTCAGCCCATGTGAATGCGTGGTTAAACACCTTTCTGGATATTACCTGAAGAAGAAGTAAAAATGTAATTGCAATAAATACTACTGCAGAAATGTACTGATCGAGATTGATGATAAAATGTTTCCAGTCAAACTTTTTCTTTTCTGACATTGTTTAACCTTTCATTTTAAATACATATACCGAACCGCACTTGGCGGTTCGGTAAATTATTATTGAAAATTTGAGCGTTTAGACTACTTTACGCCAAGAACGTTAGCAAGCTTGTTCCAACGTGCATCGCCGATAGCCTTCTGAACCTGTGCCCATACTGGCTTGCAAGCTTCCTGGAACTGTGCTGTTTCTTCAGCTGTAAGCTTTGTAATAACCATACCCTTGTCCTGGAGGAGCTTCATTGTAGCAGCTTCGTCCTGTGGTCCCTGTTCGAGGGAAGCCTTCTGGCAAGCAGCGTTAGCCTTTTCTACAGCAGCCTTCTGGTTATCAGAGAGGGAGTTGTATACATCAGCATTCATGAACATAAATGTAGATGTGAAGGAGTGGTTTGTGAGTGAGCAATACTTCTGTACTTCGTAGAACTTGTTGTCATGGATTGTTGTGAGTGGGTTTTCCTGAGCGTCTACGAGCTTCTGCTGAAGACCAGAGTAAAGTTCGCTGATGGAAAGTGGTGTTACAGCGCAACCAAGAGCTTCCATAGCTGCAATCTGGTATGTATCGTTCATTGTTCTAATCTTGATACCCTTAAGATCAGCTGGTGTGTGAACTTCCTTAACATTGTTTGTGATGTCTCTGAAACCGATAGCAATGTAGGAAAGAGCCTTGATACCAGGAACGTCCTTTTCGAACTTTGCAATCATGTCCTTACCAACTTCAGAGTTGAATACCTTTTCAGCATCATTGAAGTCCTTGTAAAGGAATGGAACGTTAAGTTCTGCGAAAGCATCTGTATATGTAGACCAGTTACCTGTAGCAAAGTGAGCAACTTCGAAAGCCTTTGTCTTGATACCTGTTACGATATCGTCTGTCTTAGATGCAAGCTGTGCATCTGGGAATACCTTAACTTCGATTGTTCCGTTGGATTCCTTCTGAACTGTTTCAACCCAAGCGTTAACACCCTTTGCCATAGCGGAAGTGTTTCCGGAAAGTGCTGCAGATGGAACGTTGGAGGAAAGCTTAAGTACTACCTTCTTTTCAGCTGGCTGCTGTGTTTCGCCGCCCTGTGTTGGTGTTTCTTTCTTTCCGCATGCTGCGAAAGAGAATACCATTGCAAGTGCTAATGCAAGAGCAATAATCTTTTTCATTTTAATTTCTCCTTTAAAAAATGTTTTAATAGTTGTGAAATTTTTCTTTTGATTTATTTGTATGCCTGTATGACAAGCATACTATCATAGCGCAAACACAATTTCAAGTATTTGTCTGCAAAAAGAACGAAATTGAGCTTTTATTTTTATATGCATACGAATCATGTGACATTTAATGATTTTGTTTGACAATTTAGCAAATAATCTTTATTATTGTCTTGTTAGTTGTATAGATGTCATACAACTTGACAAATAAATAACAAAGAAGGAGTTTATAGTGGCAAAATTAGTAAGAACAAACCTTACAGACCAGGTTTTTGACTATATACAAGAACAAATATCTAGCGGAAACTGGAAGAGGGGCGAAAAAATACCTTCAGAAAACGAACTTTCTGAAATGCTTGGGGTCAGCAGAATGACTTTAAGAACTGCAATTCAAAAAACCAATGTAATGGGTATTACAGAAACAAAGGTTGGCGAAGGCACTTTTGTAAAGAAGTACTCTATGCGCCCTTATCTTGAAGAATTAATGAGATCTAACCTTATTGATACTACCCAGCAAGAAATCAACCAAATGCGTGATATCCTTCAAATTGGAAGCTTTAGACTTGCAAGAAATATGGATGATTTCGAACAGCAGATTGAACTTCTTGAAAATTTATATGCAGAAATGAAGAAAGCAGCCGAAAATAGCGATATTGATGCTTTCCACGCTGCAGATACTAAATTCCATAGTTCTGTTTGCAAAGCATGCCACAACGAAATGCTCTTTACTATATATGATGCTTTAGCATATTTACTTGATGAAGCATCATACCAAAACATTGTAAATTCAATAGAATATAATGATTCCTACGATGTTATCCTTGAATACCATAGAGATCTTATAAACTATATGAAGAATAAAGATCTTGATGGTTTCTCTGAACATCTTAGAAAAACAGCAGAAAGAGATAAGGTATATCACCAAGCGCTTGATAATAAAAGAATTAAAACGGATAAGTAAAATTATCCGTTTTTTTATTGACATATTGCCGGTTGTAGGGTAGTATGGTTGTAATACAAGTTCTTTTTGATTATTTGTTGCCTGTAAAAACAATCGATCGAAAAACTATGTGGTAGTTTTTTGTGCAACAAAGTAATTAAGGAGAATTTTTTTATTATGAAAATTACAAGCGTAGACGTAATCGAATGTAAACCTAATATTATGGGTTCCGTTATCTGTGTAAAGATTAACACAGACAAGGGAATCTCTGGCTGGGGCGAAGTAGGTGTTTCCTATGGTAAGGCACACTATGCAGGCGTTGGTATTGCAAGAGACTTCGGTGCTCTTCTTATCGGCAAGGACCCAATGAAGGCAGAAGCTATTTGGGAAGAACTCTTCAGAACAACATTCTGGGGCATGGGCGGTGGTACAATCATCAACGCTGGTATGTCCGCTATCGATACAGCTCTTTGGGATATCAAGGGTAAGGCTTTAGGCGTTCCAGTATACGAACTCCTCGGCGGACTGAGCAATCCAAAGATTAGAGCATACGCCAGCCAGCTTCAGTTTGCTTGGGGTCCAGAACCACTTATGCTTACAGATCCAGCAGACTATGCGAAGGCTACAAGAGACGCATTAAACGAAGGCTACACAGCTATTAAGGTAGACCCAATGGGCGTTACAGATGAAGGTAAGTGGGCTAGAGAAGCTTCAAATCCAAACTGGAAGATGAGAGGAAAGCTTTCTGAAAAGATGCTTGAAACTGTTTATGCAAGAACAGAAGCAATGAGAAAAGAAGGCGGTAAGGATATGGATATCATTATCGAAACTCACTCCTACCCAGATATGATTACAGGTATTCAGCTTGGTAAGTGCTTAGAACCACTCAACATTTACTACTATGAAGAACCATGCAACCCATTAAACGTTGGTAACATGCTTGAAATCCACAAAGCTCTTCCAAACATCACTC
>JAKSSI010000077.1 GCA_024403175.1 Clostridia bacterium | reverse complement strand
ATGTCCACCGCCTCCGCACAGAAGGAAAATAGCCTTATCCTTTGGAAAAACTTCTTCCATTATCATCATTGATTCTCTGTATAAAGGCTCTGCAGAAATAACGTGGCCATCATCTGTCCACTTTACTTCAAACAGTTTGTCCCCTGTATAGGCATTTGCTACAGGCAATCCCTGAAGTGTGCCTAAATACGGGTAAGGAACAATCTTAAATCCCTTAATTGTAGCAGTCAAATCAGCTTCACCACCAATTTCAGAGAAATTAGCTGGGTCGAAGAGCATTCTAACATCGATGTATTCCACATCATCGCGGCCAAGCCACTCATCAATAGTCTTCTGATTGATGTTTTTATCTACACCAAAATCAGAACCATCAGCTTCAGGCTTTGGAAGCTTTGGTGGATCTAAAAGAATCTCCTCTTCAATTTTTTTACTGCAACCCGAAAGCAGCCCTAATAATAGAGCTGCTCCGAGAATAAGTGATAATAGTTTTTTTGACATAAATTATTCAGCTACGATGTTGACAATTCCCTTACCGTAAGCCTTAGAAGATGTCTGGTTGCATGGTGCCATCCAAACTGATCCATCTTCAGCTGTAGCCTTATCCTTTTCAATAGCGATAATTGTAAGTTCGCTTGCAATGTCTTCAGCAGAGAGAGTGTTTTCATAACCGTCGTTTGCAACAGCCTTTACGCTCTTTGGATTTTCAATACCCATCTTTGCAAGAACTTCGGAAAGAATGTATCCGCTGTACTTAGCTTCTGTTACAGCACCCTTGCTGTTCTGTGTTGTAACAGTAATTCTGAAGATTCTGAGTCCTTCTAAATCTGCATTTGTAACTTCCTTGTCGTTAACCTTGAAGGAGAAGTCTGCAAACTTAATCTTGTCGGACTTGTCTTCTGCAACTGGAGCCTTAAGTTCTTGCTGTGCTGGTGTTTCTGCAGGTGCATCAACCTTTTCGCCACCTTCTGGTGCCTTTTCAGGAGCCTTAGCGCCTTCAATTTCAATCTTTGCGAGATCCTGAGCAAAGTTTCCTGTAGACTCAGCTTCACCTGGTGCGAACCAAGGACCATTCTTAAGCTGTGTGCCGTCCTTGCTGATAGCAATGAGACAGTTGTCAGCCATAATGTTTCCTTCGTAAACTACTTCATAACCATCTGTAGCGATAGCTGTGAGCTTTCCGAATTCTCCTGTAAGACCGCAAGCATCAATAACATCGGACATCTTGAAACCAATGTATACATTGGACTTAGCTGTACCGGAAGAGTTTACTGTGTTAGCTGTGTACTTATATAAATCGTATGCAGCCATATCTTCGTTTGTAATCTTAACTCCAGCAACCTTAAGCTTGAATTCTGGAATTGTTACACCCTTTACAACTTCTGCAGCTGTGCTTTCAGTAGGCTTTACTTCTGGCTGTTCAGCAGGCTTCTGTTCAACAGGTTTCTGTTCTGCAGGCTTCTGTTCTACAGGCTTTGTAGCTGGCTTTTGTTCAGCTGGAGTCTGTGTAGCAGGCTTCTGTTCAACTGGCTTTGTTTCTGGCTTTGGCTGCTCAACAGGCTTTTCTTCAGCTGGCTTTTGTTCTGGTTGTGGCTGTTCAGCAGGCTTCTGTTCAGCTGGTTTCTGTTCAGCTGGCTGCTGCTGTTCAACTGGCTTTGGTGCTTCCTGTACTGGTTCCTTCTTGCCGCAAGCAGCCACTGCAAAAATCATAGCTACTGCTAAAAGGAGAGCCATTACTCTTTTAAAATTCTTCATAATAATCCTCCGCATATTAAATATTATTTAATAACTAATTCATCGCTGCCAGGCAGTGTTACAACCACCTTATTACAATACTTAATTGATCCACCCTGGAAAGCTTCAACAACGATTCTAAGTGGACCGTCGCAGTTCTTTGTTAATCCAGTATATCCCTCATGGTTTTCTTTGTCTACTAAAGGATATCCCTTTACAGCATAAGAAAGAATAATTTTTAGCATTCCATTATTGCCTTCAATACCATCTACAAAGCCGCCAATACCGCAGTTTGCTAAAAGGTCATTCTTATAACCGTCTTCAGCATAGGCAATTACAGAAACAGGGTTTGAAATATCTATAGAATCACCAGCAGTGCGCTTTATAAGCTTCCAAAGGTCTACACCTTCGCATTCGCCTATATCAAGCACTGTGTAAGTATCTCTTACTATGATGTCAAGCATTTCTTCAAGCTCTGCAACAGTATAAGTCTTACTTACTTCGGACTTATCGTTCTTAAATGTAACATCAAACTTATAATCCAAGAACTCGGAGAATACATCGCTCATTGCGTGGCCCCAAGTTGTTATCTCATTTGCACTAACATAAACTGATTTTACATTCTTAAGGCAGAGGTTCTTGTTTACACTATCTGCAGTTTCCTGAGGAACTACTAGCATCAATGGGCCGCCGGTTTCAGATGTAAGAGGCTTACCGCTCATCTTATCATCGCCAATATTTCCCTCGCCGTACGCAAGCATTGCAAATACATTTTCCTTTTCAGCCGCTAAGAAGTTTGGATAAGCTTTCTTAAGCTGCATCAGTGAATATGTATAGCTGCTACCATCTGCACATTCTACAGTTACATCGCCAGCGTTATTATTAATACCAATAAGCTTAAATAAGTCGTAAACACCAACGCCACGGTATCTAGCCTCAGTAGCAGTGCCTGCCTTATTCAGCATTGAATAATCTTGAGTCTTTGCAGTAATCTGCATACCTTCAAGTTCGGAAACTGTAAATACTCTTTCCTTTTCAAGACCAGGGCCATAGAACTTAACTGTATTCTTTTGATATTTTGCATCTGCGCCGTTTAAGTGTGCATAAGAGTCAGGAATCAGTTCGACCCTTATTTCCTTAACATTTGTAACCACTGTACTCAGATTAATAAATGGCTTAATCATCATAAGCGGACCGCCCAGATTATCTACTCTGTATGCATCAGGATCTGTTGGAAGATAAGGATTAAGCTGTACGCTTTCTTCATAACCAGCATCACCCTTTGCAGAGACTAAAGGTGAACCATTCTTAGCATATGCAAGTATAGTTGGCAGGCCGTTACCTTGAGAATTAGAGAAGAGTTCATCTATAGAAAATGTTTCTTCATTGTCTCCAACAAATGTTACAGTTCCGTTCATACCAGGAATACCAAGTACATTCATAAGGAGATATTCAAGTTTTAAGCCTTCGTAAATACCAATATCACCTAAGGTTGCACAACACTGCTTTACTCTTGCATCTCTTGTTGGCTTAGTGTTTCCATCTTCGCCATAAACAATTCTTTCAATATCTTCAACACTAAAGTTCTTGTTTATTAAAAGCTTGCCCTTTTCATCCTTAACACTAATTTTAACAGTGTTCTTTGCAAGTTCATTTAAATCTTCATTGTCAGAACCAAAGACAGATTTCCGAGTCCGGCTATTATTGAAACATTCTTACCGGTAATAACTTCAGATACCAGTTGAACCTGGTTCGAACCATTAGCGTGGTTGTACTGAGTCTTACCAAATACTACTCTTAATGGACCGCCGGCATTAGAAAGACCAGAAACATAAGCACCATCACTCTTTGAAATAGTGTATGGATAATTATTTACACCATAGGAGAGAAGTATTGGATAGCCAAGTTTTACAAGGTCTGCATTTGTTGGAACATACTTGCCGTCGCCGTTGTCCTGAGCATTCTTCTTATAGAAACCAAAACCTTCAGGATAAGAAAGTGTATCTACAGAGAATGATTCGCTTGCAGGAACACCGTCAGAAGCAACAAAGCTAATAAGTGTAGTTCTTGCAGCTTTAAGCCCCATATCTTCAGCATTCTTCATTCCAAGATACTGAAGTAATTCATAAAGCTTTAATCCCTCATACTGATTTACATACCAATAAGCATTGTTTGCTAAAGAGTACCAGTCGGAATAACCAATACCGCCCTCTTTAATGCTACCGTCTTCATTATATGCTACAAGATTTTCTAAATCTCTTAAAGTAAAATCATATTCTCTTCCAACAGCACTGCCGCGGAAAGTAAGAATATAGTCTAAATATCTAGATGATCCAAAGCCATCTTCAGACTTTCCAATGTGCTTAAATCCTGGAGTTGTTTCTTCGCAAAGGTATACATAAGCAACGTTTACAAAAGTCTTGTATGCACCATCACCATAGCTATCGTTATCGTAAACAAGCTAAATACAACCATCATCGTTCTTAAGCTTTCCGCAATATCCAAGTGCATGAGCCTGTTCGTCTACACCATCAAACACAAATGGAGCAACTTCTTTGCCATCCTTAGAACCCTTACCATAAGCAATGATTATAGGTCTTCCTGCTTTATGAGCGGCTTCAATTTCGGAAATAGTAAGAGTTGCAATATCTTCACGATTAGAATTCTTAAATACAACCTTATAAGCTGTATCTGTAAGAATAATACCGTTGTCGCCATCTTTCATTTCGCTTAAAAGATGGTAAACATCTAAACCTTCATAATTGAAAACGCCTTCTGTATCCTGATATAAGCCTCTTGCTAAACCGGTAGAAAGGTTTTCTACTTCACGAACAGAAAGTGGTATGCTTGTTACAACTGCAGGGCCTTCTACAGTTAAAGTAGCACCTGTAATAGCATCAATATTATAAGGCAAACCATCAGCAGATTCTTTGCCTCCATTATTAATATGCTTATAACTACTACTTGTAAAATCAATGTCAGTAGAAACTGCAGACGGAACAAACTTAGAGCTTCCGCAACCCGTAAGCGAAGAAATTATTAAAGAAAATAATACAAGGATTGATACAATCTTCTTCATAAATTAAAGAACTCCCTCTTCTTTGAGTGCTGCTATTTCTTCATCGGTAAGCTTTAAAATACCTTTGTAAATTTCATCGTTGTGCTGACCAAGTGTTGGTGCAGGTTCAAGCTTAAATTCAGAATTGCTCATGTGGAATGGAGAACCAAATCCAGGGATTCTGCCAAGTGTTGGGTGGTCTACTTCCTGAATAATTCCAGCTTCCTTATAAATAGGATCTGTAGCAATATCGTTAGTAGAAAGAATAGCACCTGCTGGAAGACCTGCATCGGAGAATGCCTTCATAATATCTTCCTTATCGTGCTGCATTGTATAAGCGATGATTACATCATCTATAGTCTGTCTATTTGCAGGTTCAGCACGCTTTACTGGGTCAGACATAATTGGGTCTTCTGCCCATTCAGGCTTACCAATAAAGTCGCAGAACTTTGGCCACTGAGGACTTCCCTTTACTGGGGAAACATAGAGGAATACATAGTCGTTAGAACCGTCGCCGCCTTCTCTTGGCTTGCAAGGATAAAGGTCATGTGGAGCACGGTTTACAAACTTCTTGTTGCCATATCTAATTGGTGGATGGCCCTCTTCGAACTGAGTTACATATGCACCACGGCAAGTTTGAATAATAACCTCCTGCATGTTTACTCTAACGTACTGGCCAAGTCCAGTTCTTTCTCTTTCATGAAGAGCACCTAGAATTGCAGCGGCAAGGTAAATACCGGACATATTATCTGCAAGGTTTGCACCAGACTGCATTGGAGCGCCGCCAGCTTCACCTGTTAAAGAAGCAACGCCGCCCATAGCCTGAGCTACACCATCAAAGCATGGATACTTACCATACGGAAGCTTATCATCAAAACCCTTTACAGAACCAACAATAAGTCTTGGGTTAACTTCTTTAAGAACATCATAAGAAAGGCCAAGTCTTTCCATTGTTCCAGGAGCAAAGTTTTCTACAAGAATATCTGCTGTTTTTATAAGTTCAAACAGAAGTGCCTTTCCCTTTGGGCTCTTTGTATTAAGTTCAATACTCTTCTTGTTTCCATTAAGAAGAGAGAAATGAATAGAGTCAGCACCAGGGCCTGCTACGCCGTTCTTTGTTCTAGCACCAATTCTTGTCTGTTCGCCTACTTTTGGCTTTTCAATCTTAATAATTTCAGCACCCATTTCAGCTAAATGAACTGTAGCCATTGGGCCAGCTTCAAACTGTGATAAATCTATTACTCTGATATCATCTAATGCACCCATTTTGTACCTCCATGCTTTATCAATATCAAATTTATTTATGAATTTATATTTACGAACAAGCAATCATCATTATCTGTTCGTAAGCAGCTTCATCAAATCCGTCGCCACTTAGTTCGACCCACTGAATCTGCGGATATCTTCTAAACCAAATAAGCTGACGTCTTGCATAATGACGAGTGTTAGCCTTTATTATTTCTTTTGCATCTTCAGCTTTTCCACCGGCTTCGATTGCATCGATAATTTCTTTATAGCCAATACCTTTCATTGCCACATCTTTTGAAGTAAAGCCCATTTCCATAAGCTTTCTTACTTCTTCTTCAAGTCCCATTTCGTAGAGTTTATCTACGCGGCGGTTAATACGGTCGTATAGAACATCTCTATTCATATTAAGACCAATCATAACAGGATCAATCAAATAAGAAGGCTTGACTGCATCAGCAAATCTTGCAATCTGCCCCTCACCCTTTTCGAGTCTTTCAATGGCTCTTAAAGTGCGCTTTCTATTGTTTGGCTGAATATCTTCTGCTGCCTGTGGGTCTAGACG
>JAKSSI010000076.1 GCA_024403175.1 Clostridia bacterium | reverse complement strand
CGTCCTTCACAACGCAAGATATAGTCTTGCCATCAGCCTGACCTGCAAGAGCCTTATTAGCAGCATCTATCTGAGTCATAGCATAAGCCTTAGTCTTTTCAGCATGTTCTGATAAAGCCTTAGCTTCGTTAAGCTTAAACTGAGCGCTTTCAACAGCACGGTTCATTGCTTCTTCAGCCTTCTTCTTTAAAGTAAGAGCTTCGTCTGCATGAGCCATAGCAGCATCCATGCTTATGCGCATAGCTTCTTTTTCTGTATTTGCAGTAGTTGCATCGAGCTGAGCCTGCTTTGCCTGTTCTCTTGCTTCGCTTTCATTTTGCTGTGCAAGAGTCTTTGCAGCAAGAGCAGAATTCATCTGAGCTTCCATTACAGAGCACTTTTCATCGGCATCAGCCTTGGCTTCAGTTACGATTCTATCAGCTTCTGCCTTGGTTTCAGCAACAGTCTTTTCAGCAGTTGACTTAGCATCTGCAATTTCAGCTTCTGCATTAGCCTTAGTTTCTGCGACAGTCTTTTCAGCAGCTGCTTTTGTTGCGGCAACAATAGAAACAGCTTCAGCCTTAGTCTTCTGAACTTCAGCTTCAGCAGTTGCTTTTGTCTCTGCAACTATTGCATCTGTTTCTTCTTTCATCTGCTGAATCTTAGCTTTTGCTTCTTCCTCTGCAGCTACTGCGCGAGCTTCGGCTTCTTCGGCTTTCTGAACAGCTTCGGCAGCCTTTGCCTCTGCATCTAACTGAGCCTGCGTAACAAATTCAACAAATACTTTGCGAAGTTCGACTTCTTCTATGTTAGGAGAATCAACAAATTCTTCCTTAACTGATTTGATAAACTTTGGTTTTCTTCCAGTTTTCTTCTTTCCCTTAAGAACAGTTTCTTCAGCTCTCTTATCCGGAGAAAGAATGGATTTAAAGTTTGCATAGTTTACAGCTATGTAATCGTAGAACTGATAGAGATAGTCTTCGTCAAACTGAAGAGCCTTCTTTTCTTCATCGATGGTATAGCCTATACCGTCGTAGCGTTCAATAAACTGCCACAGCTGATAACACTTTCTATAATCATGATCTTTCATGATTAAGTTAGTACGCTGAATAGGGCTTCTAACTATTGAACAGCCGTGCATAATTTCACAGAAAGAACTTCTTCTAAGCTGAACAATCTGCCTTCTTAAGCGGTCGATGCGCATAAACACATCCATGTTTTCTTTCTTTTCCTCAGAATTATCATGACGATTTTTAATCTTTAAAGAAAGTTCGTATTCTACTTCTTCACTTTCGTCTTGGAACTTACTGTGGAATTTTAAAGAATCATATTTTTCATCGCCTGTTGACCAGAAAATTACATCTGTACGCTTATCTACAAATGTAACAAGTCTTTGAATAAGGTGATAGATAAATCTGTTTTCATAAAGATCGTAAGTTTCTTCTACAGTAACATTAAGTACTCTTGTAGGCTGAACATTACCATCTTCATTGCTTGCAATAAACTGTGTGTTTTGAGAAAGATGTCTAACTGAATCTGCAGTAATCTTTCTTGCAAGATCTACAGGCACTACCTCTTCGTTATTCTTAAGGCAACGTCTTGGAGCCTGAATAACCTTAAAGATAGAATCCATAGCCCCTTCAATTTCAGAAAGCCATTCCTCATCAACAGTTTTATGCATTGTAACACTCTGCTGATCTATCTCATTTTCACCTTCGCCGATAAGACCCAGCAAATAGCCAAAGTACCGGTCCTCTTCGAGAACCGGTGCTACTTCGTTAGTTAATTTAAGTTGTAAATCATTTAGAGTATTACTCATAAGCTATTAATAAAGATTCTGAATTCTCAGCAGATATGAACGAGAATCGTTCATGTGGTTTTCACCAAAGACCTTATCAAGGTACTGAATGAGTCCCTTAATTTCGTCTCTTACAAAGCTGATATTCTGAGATTCAAATTTCTTAAGTACTTTTCTTGCGATGATGTAATCCATACCATCAAGTTCTGTGCCGCCGCATGCCACATATACAGGAATGAAGTCGTACATCTGCTTAACAATACGATTACCAAAGGCAAGCTTAAATCTTGTCTGAAGATATTGGTCAAACTTAATCATCTTAGCAAGAGTAGATTCGCTGATAGGATAATCTTCCTTTGCCTTTTCGAAAAGTTCAGTAAGGTGCTCGAAGCTAATCTGGCAACGAGGCTGAAGATCGCATTCAAATGCATCAGCTCTGTCGTTAAGTTCAATTGGAATAGCACGGTCGTAAACCTTATCTGTAATTGTAAATGTAGAGTCGTCGTTGTTTGCAGTACCAACAAACCAAATGTTTGGAGGAACTATAATCTTGCCGGCATCAAGCTTAAGTGGGTCGCCAGGCCATGCTGTTGGAACAAGGTCTAATACCCATTCATCTTTGCTTGGCATTTCCAATACGGAAAGCATTTCTGCAAAGTAGTACTCAATACGAGCAAGGTTCATTTCGTCTAATACAATGAAGTTTGGTTCTCCTCTGTAGCTTGCTTCGTAAAGCGCACGGAGGAATTCAGTTTCATTGAAACGCTTAGAGAATTCGTTGAAGTATCCGAGAAGTTCTGTTCTATCTCTGTAAGATGGCTGAACAGAAACGATAGTTGCTGGATAATCTAAGTATCTGCTGAAGGAATATGGCAGAGATGTTTTACCTGTACCAGAGATACCTTCAAGAATAAGTACCTTAGATGCAGCCATACCTGCAACGAAACGTCTTACGATTTCTGGTGAGTAATAAAGGTGCATCTGGCTGGATGCAAATAATCTGAAGCCTTCTGCAAAATCTTCCAGAGTAATGTCGTAGTTGTACTCTGGCATGTCTAAGTCTTCGTATTTAATATCAACAGCCTGAAGCTTAGGGAATCTGTTAACGCTAGCACGTTCTTCATCTTCAGCCTTAACCTTTGCCTGTGCAGCAGCAACAGATGCAGCAGCTGCAGCAGATGCAATAGCATCTTCGTTAATCTTTGCTTCTCCAGTTAAGTTAACAGAACCGCCCATGCCACCAGCCATAACTGCGCCAGTAGCAACACCGCCAACAGCAGGGCCGCCATAAGCAAGGCCTGCAACTGGGTCGGCAAGAGGATCTGCAATTCCAGCACCGGCTCCGTTAGCTACACCATTTTCATCTGCGTACTGAGCTACAGCGGCAGATGTATTGGCACCAGTCTTAAGGGCGAGAATCATGTTCTTTTCGTCCATAAGAGTCATAACCTGCTTATTTAATCTGCCGATTTCCTTATAGAGTGTAACGTTATCATCAGACTGCGCTCTGAGTCTGGCATTAAGAATTATTCTCTTAATGATTATGATTACGATCAAAATAGGAATCGCTGCAAGAATAATCATAAGCAGAATAGACATTGCCTTGGCAGCAATGCCCATATCCTGGAAGTAAACTCTTCTAATGGAATCGTATTGTTCAACTCCAAAGAACAGTCTAACGAAACCTGTAACAATGCCTACTACCCACTGTACAAGGTTATAAATAATTTGTGAAATAAGTTCGAAAGCAAACTTTAAGAATTCACTCATAGTTTTCTCTTTTCTTTTTATTCAGACTTTTTCTCTTCTGTAAGCCTTCTAGCTTCTGCAAGTTTAGCCTCTGCTTCCGCTGCTAATCTCTGCATTTCTGCAAGCTTTGCGTCTACGTCGGCGTTAGCAGCCTGTGCTTCCTGAGCCGCTTCTATTGCTGTAGCCTTCTTAAGCTGAATACTAATTACGATGAGGTGGTAAACTTCATACGCAAAGAAGAGCAGCATTGGAAGTACAATGCAGATAAGGAAGCCCATGGAGCTGGAAAGGAAGTCGATAACCTTACCAAATCCACCAATCTTTGTTACATATTTTCCGACAATGTCTCCATCAGCAATAATATGAGAGTCTTCTATGAGGTTGTTGTCACCCTTGGTTGTATAAGAACGAACCGAGCCATTGCTGACAATAGAAGCAATTCTGTGAGTGTTAAGCACATACTGATTCTGAATAATTGTGTGGAAAGTGATGATGTCGCCTTCCTTAAGATCAGCTGTGTTACACTTTTTAATGATAATCATATCGCCTGCGCTAAAAGTTGGCACCATGGAATCAGACTGAACTGTCAGTGGTGTAAAACCAAACAGATTAGCAACTTTGTTTGAATCTCTTGTAGCAAGAGTTGTAAACGCAAACAAAGCGGCAACGATAATTACCACCCATAAAATGATGCTGATAATTACGTTAAGCACTTTACTAGCTTTCATAAAAACCTCTTTTTTATTAGATAAAAATTTGCAAATTTTTTAGGTATCGATTTTATATTACTCAATCGCTCTGAAATCTAAGTCAGTAGCAATAAAGCGCATCATAAGTGTGTAATCTTTTCCCTTAAGTGCATTTGTGCACGCAGGGTCTGTTCCTTCAATCCAAATGCGAACCGTTACAGGAAGGTCTGTATCTGCAGGCAAATCAAAGAGCAAAGTTGTTGCATCTTGCTGCATATAGTCGATTTCGCTATTGGTTCTATAAATGTGTGTGCTTCCGTCTGGCATTTCAAATCCAATACGCATTGCTCTTGGAAGAGCTGCTGTTGGAGAAAGAATCTTTGTGCCATCGTTAGCCTTTGCAGAGTTTGCTTCTGTTAAATGAACCAGCACGTGGTCTTGAGACTTAAAGTGCAGCACATACTCAATGTACTGAAGCTGGTCTGTATAAACAGGAGCACCCTTTTGTGTATAGAAATTTTTTGCATCTTTTGATGTAACAGGTTCAAGAGGAACTGTATCGTAATCTACATTTCTGTGAGCCTTTACATAATTATTAATGTCTGCCCATGGAAGAGACTGCTTGTAGTCCTCATATAAAGCGTGAGGCTCTACGTCTATTCTAAGAGACTTACCTGTAGTAACATCCATGCTAAGCATGCTAACGCGGGTATTATCGGAAATTGTAAACCACGCGAAAGTTATGGTACTTACAGCTACTAAAGCCACAACGAGAAGTCTGATGGATGCGCCCAGCAGTGTAAGGGATGACATTTTCTTCTTGCTATCGTTCATCGCTCTACTCCACCACTGCACCATAGAAAGCAAGCTTTACTGATGCGGCGTCTTCCTTTACGGCATCGGAGCAATCAGGATCTGTGCCTTCCAAATAGAAAAAAATATCCATCTGATAAACGGTGTTTAAATCCAGCATAGCAAAAGGCTCTGAGCTTAAATCGGAGATGCCTGCGTCCTTAAAACTAATGGCAGGGTCTGTAACATAAGTAACAGCACCCGAAGTTGTCTTTTTAAGAACATTGCCTGAAGGGATTAAATTTCCGTTTAATACTGTATTTTCAATCTGATCTGATTTGTTGTTTGATTTATCGCTAAGGGCAATGATAACTGGGTCGGCATTTTCAAATTTAAGGCCAAGGCGGCCTGCATTTAAGAAAAGGCTGTCATCATCGTCGGCTTTAATAACACAATTTTCATCGTCGAAGTAAAGAGCCAGCTGTGCATCGGACTGAAGATTTCCCTGAGCCATTACATAGAATACCCCGTGGAAAATAGATTCTTCGTCTTCTACTTCTACACCATTGTTATAAACAAACTTTGTTAAATCTGCTGTGGAAACAGGCATTAACTTTTCGATATTGCCCTTTTCGTTTATTTGAGTAGCAGCAAGATTTAATTCATCTTTGCCTTCAAAAGGTTCTTTTTTTAATGCCAAAAGAAGCTTAACTTCCGGAGAAGAAGTTTTAGCTTCAATTCGATTAGTCCATACAGATGAATTGTATGTAAACCATGCGTAAGTTACAGCTCCGCCTAAAGAAGCTATAACGAGCAGTAGTAAAATTATTGTTAATGCAGTTTTTCTAAGATTGTTACTCTTCATAAGCTGCACCTCTATACGCCAACAAAGCCGAAGCTTAAAGCCACGTCTTTATTCATAACATCATTGAAGCAGTTTTCGTCGCAACCCTCTAAATACAGGAAGTAATCTACTGTAATTACTTCGTCTGCATTAATATGAGCAAGAGGAGCATCTCCTGCAACCGGATTTTCTAAAGTACCGGAATTTGAATATGATTTAATGCTTACAGAAGGGTCTGCTATAAGCTCCGACCCATTGTAAACAGAATTTTCTTTTTCAACTGTTGCACGCTTTGTAGCTGCAGCAGTATTACCAAATTCATCAAGCTTAAAAATGTAGGTATTGCCGTCTATAATCATACCAAAGCGCATAGAAGCTAAAGCCTGAATATCTGTGCCGAAATCCATATAATCCATTTCAAAATAGACATCGCATGGAGAATCTATTGAAGTAAGATATACAGTGCCTTTGATAATGTGCTTGCCTACATCTTCAGAAATGTTTCTAAAGCCTGTAACAATTCCTTCTTTACTTTGTCTTGATGCAATACTAAAAGTCTTAAGATCTGCTGTAGAAACCGGATGAAGAACATCGGCAGTAGAACTTAAGATTAAATCGCAGCTTTCTGCAAATGGGCCATCAGGAGAATTGGAAATAAGAATTTCAATTCCGCCTTCCGAAATCTTTCCTTGCATAGGCTCAACTGTAGCCGCTGGAGAAAAAGTAAACCAGGCATATGTAGCCGTAGACAATACAAGAAGTGC
>JAKSSI010000075.1 GCA_024403175.1 Clostridia bacterium | reverse complement strand
AAGTGGAACTTCAGGAAGCATAGATGCGCCTCCAACTAAAGCACCAAGTGCAAGGTTTACTCCAGGGGCAATAACAACGCCCTTGAATACACCGTTTTTATCAATTGCAGAAAGTGTAGTTGCAGTACCCATATCGATTACAACCATTGGCGGCTTTGCCATTGTAAGTGCAGCTACAGCTCCGGCAACAAGGTCTGCACCAAGCTGCGCTGGGTCGTCAATCTTAATGTTTAGGCCTGTTTTTACACCTGCCTCAACTACTATGGTCTTCTTAACTTTTAGCATGGCCATAGCGTCTTTTAGGATTGTTGTGATAGATGGTACTACTGAAGAAATAGCAGCGCCTTCTAAATTTTCAATATCTACATTATTAAATTCGAGTGCACCTTTTACCTGAAATGCAAACTCATATGCTGCACCACAGGAATTTGTGGAGATACGGGCAGAACTTAATACTTTTCTTCCATCAAGAACGCCTACTACTATATTGGTATTGCCAACGTCTATTGCGAGTATCATAAAAAACCTCTAATTTACTATTTCTAAAGAGATGCAGCACAACATTTAATGATTTATTTTAGCCTTTGAAGGGGTATATATGCAAGTTGTAATATAAAAATGTATAATTTTAAAAATGTGCATAAATATTCATATTGACAGGGTTAAAATGAATATTTATAATGGATATATTCATTTTAGAACATATATTATGCATAAAATACAAAAAGTTGTGGCGCTGATAGCTGTGTCACACATTTTTCGTATTTTTAAGAAAACTAATTGAGGCAAAAATGACAAAAGTATTTATCGATGGAAGCGCAGGCACAACAGGCCTTAGAATTTACGACAGACTCTCAACAAGAGAAGATATACAGCTTATAATATTAGATGACGAAAACAGAAAGAAGCCTGAAAAGAGGGCAGAAGCGTTAAACGCTGCGGATATTGCATTCCTTTGTTTACCAGATGCTGCGGCTATTGAATCCGTAGGTCTTGTAACAAGCGAAAATACTGTTATAATAGATACTTCAACAGCGCATAGAACCGCAGCCGAATTCACTTATGGTTTTCCTGAATTAGTTGGAAAAGAAGCAATAGCTTCTTCTAAGAGAATTGCTAATCCGGGTTGCCATGCTAGCGGTTTTGTATCATTAATATATCCGCTTGTAAAAGCTGGTCTTTTAGATAAGGATGCAAAGCTTTCCTGCACATCCTTAACAGGATACTCTGGCGGCGGAAAGAATATGATAGCTGACTACGAAATGCCAAGAAGAAATATGCTTTTAAATGCTCCAAGACAGTATGGTCTTTCTCAGCAGCATAAGCACTTAAAAGAAATGAAGCATATTTGTGGTCTTGAAAACGCGCCGCTTTTCAGCCCTATCGTTGCAGATTTTTATAGCGGCATGGAAGTAACTGTTCCTTTATATATGGATATGATTAAGGGCAGTATTGAAAATGTAAAAGACGCATACAAAGAATTCTACACAGGTCCGCTGGTTCATTATGAAGATGCCGACGACGGCGACGGATTCCTTGCAGCAAACTATATGCAGGGTAGAGATGATATGCAGATTAGCGTTTTCGGAAACGAAGAAAGAATCATCTTAGTTTCTAGATTTGATAACTTGGGTAAGGGCGCTTCTGGCTCTGCCATTCAGAATATGAATATTGCGATGGGCATAGATGAAACAACTAGCCTATTTGGGAAGGAGATATAATGAAGATAATTAGTGGTGGTGTATGTGCTGCAAAAGGCTTTAAAGCAAACGGTATTCACTGCGGCATTCGTAAGAGCCAAATGAAGAAAGATTTAGCTCTTGTTGTAAGTGATGTTCCTGCAGCAGCTGCAGCAGTTCACACAACAAATCTTGTAAAGGGTGCTCCAAACGTTGTAACAAAGGCTCACCTTGAAAACGGAATTGCAAAGGCTATTATTTGCAACAGTGGTATTGCAAATACATGCAATGCAAACGGCATAGAAATGGCAGAAGCAATGGCTTCTTTAGTTGAAGAAAAACTTGGCATCTGCGCTAATGATGTAGTTGTTGCATCTACAGGTGTTATTGGCCAGCCATTAATTTTAGATCCAATTAAGAACGGATTCGACGAACTTGCAGCAGGTCTTTCTTATACAGGAAACGACAATGCAGCTGCAGCTATTATGACAACAGATACAAAGCCAAAGCAGGTGGCTGTTGAATTCGAATTAGACGGAAAAGTTTGTCATATCGGTGGTATGGCAAAGGGCAGCGGAATGATTCATCCAAACATGGCAACTATGCTTGTATTCATTACATCCGACGTTGCTATCTCCGCTGAAATGATTCAGAAAGCACTTTCTACAGATATTCAGGATACATTCAACATGACAAGTGTTGATGGCGACACATCCACAAACGATATGTGCACAATTCTTGCAAATGGTCTTGCAGGAAATAAAGAAATTACAGCAGAAGGCCCAGACTTTGATATTTTCATGAAGGCTCTTAATACAGTAACTGTTCACCTCTGCAGAATGATTGCAGGCGACGGCGAAGGTGCTACAAAGCTTCTTGAATGCAAGGTTACAGGAGCAAAGGACAAGCAGAACGCAAAGATTGCAGCAAAGGCAGTTATTTGTTCTTCTCTTGTTAAGAGCGCTATGTTTGGTTCCGATGCTAACTGGGGCAGAGTTCTTTGCGCAGTAGGTTATAGCGGAGCAGAAGTAGACGTTACAAAGGTTGATCTTTCCTTTAAGTCTCCTGCTGGCGAAATCGCAGTTTGCAAGAACGGTAGCGGTATTGAATTCTCCGAAGAAATTGCAAAGAAGATTCTTCTTGAAAACGAAATTGAAATTCTTCTTACATTTGGCGACGGCGATGCATCTGCTACAGCTTGGGGTTGCGATCTTACTTACGACTACGTGAAGATTAACGGAGATTATCGTACTTGATTTGGAGTATAAAATGAAAGATATTACAAACGCTCAGAGAGCGGAAGTGCTTACTCAAGCCCTTCCGTATATTCAAAAATATAGTGGTCAGATTGTTGTTGTAAAGTACGGCGGAAATGCCATGATTAACGATCAGCTTAAGCAGCAGGTAATGGAAGATATCGTTCTTCTTTCACTTATCGGTGTTAAGGTTGTTTTAGTTCATGGTGGTGGCCCTGAAATTACAGACATGCTTGGCAAACTTGGCGTTGAATCCAAGTTTGTAGATGGCCTTAGAGTTACAGATGAAGATGCTATCTCCGTAGTTCAGATGGTTCTTGCAGGAAAGGTTAACAAGACTCTTGTAAATCTTCTTCAGAAGAACGGTGGCTGCGCTATGGGTATTTCCGGTATGGATGGCAGACTCATCGAAGCAAAGATTAAAGACGAAAGACTTGGCTATGTTGGCGATGTAGAAAAGATTAATGTTAAGCCAATCTTTGATCTTCTCGATAACGGCTACATTCCTGTTATATCCACAATCGGATGCGACACGGAAGGTAATGCATATAACATCAACGGCGATACAGCTGCAGCATATATTGCAGGTGCTCTTAATGCAAAGAGACTTATTGCCATGACAGACATTGCAGGTATTCTTAGAGATAAGAACGACCCAACAACTTTAATTTCTTCAGTAAAGACATCTGAAATCCCTCAGCTTCTTGCAGACGGTACTATCAACGGCGGTATGATTCCAAAGGTTGAATGTTGTGTTGAAGCTATTAACCAGGGCGTTCAGAAAGTAATTATCATGGACGGTCGTGTGCCACATTCCATTCTCATGGAAATCTTAACAGATGAAGGTGCCGGCACTATGGTTGAGAAAGGCTAAAATAATGACAGAACTTCAAAAAATGGATAGCCAGTATGTTGCTAATACATACAAGCGCTTTCCTATAGATATTGTTTCCGGAAAGGGTTCTACTTTAGTAGATGCCAACGGAAAAGAATATATTGATATGGGTACAGGAATTGCTGTAAATACTTTTGGTGTTTGCGACGATGAATGGAAGAATGCAGTTATTGCTCAGCTTGATAAAGTAAGCCACACTTCCAATCTGTACTACACAGAACCTGGCGCACAGCTTGCAAAGATGCTCTGCGAAAAGACTGGTATGAAGAAGGTATTCTTCGGAAATTCCGGTGCAGAAGCAAATGAATGTGCAATTAAGGTTGCAAGAAAATATGCTGCTGAAAAGAAGGGTGCAGAATACAATGTAATTCTTACTCTTGTTAACAGCTTCCATGGCAGAACTCTTACAACACTTGCTGCAACAGGTCAGGATAAGTTCCACGAACTTTTCCAGCCACTTACACCGGGCTTTGTTCATACACCAGCTAACGATATTGAAGCTTTAAAGAAAGCAGTTGCTGAAAACAAGATTGCCGGCATTCTTATCGAATGTGTTCAGGGCGAAGGCGGAGTTCTTCCACTTGAAGCAGACTTTGTAAAAGCAATTGATGAAATCTGCAAGGCTGAAGATATTGTCTTCATGGTAGATGAAGTTCAGACAGGAAACGGCCGCTGCGGAAATGTGTATGCATATATGGAATTCGGTGTTCAGCCAGATGTTGTTTCTACTGCAAAGGGTCTTTGCGGCGGACTTCCACTTGGTGCATGCCTCTTAGGTGAAAAGGTTGAAAACGTATTCTCCTATGGCGACCACGGTTCCACATTCGGTGCAAACCCAATTTGCTGTGCTGGTGCTATTAGCACACTCTCAAGAATTGATGATGCACTTCTTGCAGAAGTTAAAGAAAAGAGCAAATACATTTTCGATACATTAACAGGAGCTCCTGGCGTTGTATCTGTAAGCGGTATGGGTCTTATGATTGGTATCAAGACAGAAAAGCCTGCAGCAGAAGTTCTTGCAAAGTGCACAGAAAACGGAGTTCTTTGTTTAACAGCTAAGGATAAGATTCGTCTTCTTCCAGCACTCAACATTCCAATGGAAACATTAAAAAAAGCAATCGACATCCTTAAGGACGCGATTGCGTAATAATATCAAATATTTCAGACGGCGTAGAGACTATGGTTTCTGCGCCGTTTTCTTTTAGAAAATCTATGTCGCGGAACCCCCAGCTTACAACGATGCAATCCATATTGCCGTTCTTTGCTGTTTGAATATCTACTTCAGAATCGCCGATATATACAGATTCAGATGGGCATACATTAAACTGCTCCATCATTTTGTAGCACATTGCTGGGTCGGGCTTTTTTGCAATGCCTGCGGAAACGTTTTCCCCGGCACTGGCATCTAAGAGCCCGTTAAAGTATTTTTCAGAAAGCGGCTGCACTGCATAGTCTGCCTTGTTAGAAACTACGCAGACCTTTATGCCTTCGCTTCTAAGATCTTTAAGTAGTTTGCAAATGCCATCGTACGGTTTTGTTTTAATGTCTGCATGAGCTCCGTAGTAAGGCTTGTAATCTTTTAATATTTCTTGAATCTTTTCATCTGCGGTGCCGGCAGGGGCGGCGCGTCTTATAAGCATCTCCATGCCGTCGCCAAGCATAAGACGAATATCCTCTGGTTTGCGCTCTGGCATGCCATGAATCTTAAGTATGTGGTTAAGTGAATTTGATATGTCGCCTAGGGTGTCTAAAACTGTGCCGTCCATATCAAACATAACGAGTTTATATTTCATGAGTTTATTCCTAATTCTTATTCTTCTTGCATAGACTTTACGTAATCGATAAAGCTCTTTTCTACAGTTGGAAGAGGGTGGCCTTTGCGCCATACGAAAAGGTATTCCATGTCTCTGTCTGTTACAGCAATGTCTTTTGCTATGAGCGAATTGTTTGGAATGTATTCGGTCTTTGGGAAGATAGAAATTCCAACGCCTCGTCCGGCCAATGCGGCTGCATCTAAGTAACTGTCCATTTCGCAAACAATGTTAGGATCTTTTCTTGTTTCTCTAAACCATTTGTAGATGGTGTCTATCATGCTTCGCTGGCTCGGTACAATAAGTGGCTGGCCTGAAAGGTCTTTAATAGTAATGCTGTCGCCTTCTTTGAGTGCAAGAGGGTGCTCTTTATTCATAAGGGCAACAATCTTTTCCTGACCCACTTTAAAGCTGTTTAAAAGCAGCTGATCGTAAGGGCTTGTTATTACCGCAAGAGAAATAAGGCCGCTACGCATTTTTTCAACCAAGTCGTCAGGGCTGCCGTCGAGTATTCTAAAGCGAACCTGTGGATGAAGTTTCATAAAACCAGCAAACCATTCTGCCGCAATGTCTGGCGCCATACCTTCAACAAGGCCTATGCCTATGGTGCCTGTCATACCTTGGCTCATGGAAAGAATTTCAGATTCAGCCTTTTCAACTAAGGACAAGATTTCCTTAGCACGTCTATACAAAAGCTGACCCGATTCTGTAAGCTTAAGTTCTCTTTTTCCTCTAATGAAAAGAACTGTGTTAAGCTTTTTTTCAAGGTTTTTCATCTGGCTTGAAAGAGGCGGCTGACTCATATTCAGCTTCTCTGCAGCCTTAGTTATATTCAGTTCTTCTGCTACTACCGAAAAATAATGAAGACTTCTAAGATCCATACTTACTGCTCCTGATACTTCTTTTTCACTGACAACACACAGATTACCAGCACGATCGGGAATCCGATGCCTGCCAGTACGCCGGCCTGCAGGTTTTCG
>JAKSSI010000074.1 GCA_024403175.1 Clostridia bacterium | reverse complement strand
CAGCAACGATATCAGCAATTGTTTCGTCTGGAATAATTCCTGTGCCGTGAGTATCTACAAGGATAGATACTGGTTCAGCAACACCGATAGCATATGCAAGTTCGATTTCGCACTTGTCTGCAAGGCCTGCTGCAACAACGTTCTTTGCTGCATATCTTGCTGCGTAGCAAGCAGAACGGTCTACCTCTGTTGGGACTTTACCGGAGAATGCACCGCCGCCGTCTCTTGCATATCCACCGTATGTATCTACGATAATCTTACGACCTGTAAGACCTGTATCACCGTGTGGTCCGCCAATTACGAATCTTCCTGTTGGGTTAACAAGAATCTTTGTCTTCTTGTCCATAAGTTCAGCTGGAATAACAGCCTTGATTACGTTTTCGATAAGATCCTTCTTAATCTTGGACTGCTTTACGTCTGGGTCGTGCTGTGTGGAAATAAGAACTGTTTCTACACGGAATGGCTTGCCAGCTTCATCGTATTCAACAGTAACCTGTGTCTTTCCGTCTGGTCTTAAGTACTTAAGTGTGCCGTTCTTTCTTACTTCTGTAAGCTTCATAGAAAGCTTATGAGCAAGGGAAATTGGCATTGGCATAAGTTCTTCAGTTTCGTTGCAAGCATAACCGAACATAATACCCTGGTCGCCTGCACCACCAACTGTATCATTTGTACCCATAGCGATATCTGCAGACTGAGCGTCGATTGCAGTAAGAACACCAGAGGAGAAGCTGTCGAAACCGTATTCAGCCTTTGTGTATCCGATGTCTGCAATAACCTGTCTTGCAATACCTTGGAAATCAATGTATCCGTTTGTTGTAATTTCGCCCATGATGCAGCAAAGTCCTGTAGTTACGAATGTTTCGCATGCAACACGGCTGTTCTTATCCTGACGAAGAGCTTCGTCTAAGATTGCGTCAGAAATCTGATCGCAGATTTTGTCAGGATGGCCTTCAGTTACAGATTCTGAAGTAAAAAGTCTTTTTGCCATTTAGTTTTCCTTTCCGAGATTAACTCGTTACAGAGGTTTTTAATAAATAATAAAAACCTCTTCGAAAGAAGAGGTTCAAGTTTCTTTCCTCATCTTCCAGATTGCTCTGTAGGATTTAGCACCTTGATTTTACCAGGTTGCCGGGCTTCGTAGGGCCTATTCCCTCTGCCACTCTTGATGAGCCATATTTAATTCGCTTGGTATAATACCACACTATTCCGCAGATTTCAAGGATTCTACCATATCAATTTTTTTCATTTTGTAATGAGCCATAACATTTGCGAATATGGAGAAAAGTATAGTCAAAACTGCGGCAAATAAGTATGACATAGGGTTTGTTTCTCGGCCAAACATCATCATGTCAATTTCAACCGATTTTACTAACCAGGTATGTAGCCAATGCCCCATAACAATACCGACGATTATACCTAAAATAGTTAAAATAACATTCTCTCTGTACACGTACGCAGAAACTTCTTTATCGTAGAAGCCTAAGACCTTAATTGTCGCCAGTTCTCGTTTTCTTTCAGTAATGTTTATGTTAGACAAATTGTATAAAACAACAAGGGCCAAGGCTCCTGCAGAAATAATCACTATAACTACAACAAAATCTATTCGCTCCATAGACTCGATAAATGTTTCCATAACGTCGGTTACACGGCTCGTACCAGACACTCCATCGAGCGACATATAGTCTTCAAAAATCTTGTTACAGAAATCTATGTCATTATGCGTAAAATGCATAAAGTATGCATTAAGATCTGCCTTCTCTCCAAATATCTGCTGATAACTATTCGGAGTCATATAGATGAAATGCATAGTATAGTTTTCATAAATTCCTAGTACTGTGGCGTAAGCCTTTTGGTCGCCATCAAGGAATATTTCATCACCAACAGATAGGCCTAAAAGTTCAGATAACTTTTGATCTATGTAAACACCGCCATCTTGAAGCTTAATAGTTTCCTTAGTCTTGTAATCGTTAAATTCAAGATACAGAGGCGCATCATCTGAATCTATAGCATAAAGATATGCACTCTGCGACCCAGAGTTAGAAGCCGCTGTTAAAGCAGACATTCTTAGATTTGTATAATCTACAACTCTTTCATCTTTGATAATAAAATCTTCGATGGCCGCCCTCTTTTCTTCATCTAACTTCGAATCTAAAGTGATGTGAGCAGTATAGTGAGTAAGAGCCCCGTACTGACGCTGCAAAATATAGGTAAGTGAATATCTTAAACCAAAACCAGCAATAATAAGGGCAGTACAGCCACCAATGCCTATTACAGTCATCCAAAATCTCTTCTTATAACGTAGAAGATTTCTTGCGGTAACTTTTTGTATAAATCCAAGCCTATTCCAAATAAATTTAATTCTTTCAAGGAATACTCTCTTACCTGCGGTTGGAGTCTTTGGACGCATAAGGCTTGCAGGATTTTCTCTAAGCGTTGCAAGGCAAGCAGCTAAAGTAGCAACAGCAGTGCAAATAACCGCAGCTATAATGCAAGCTATAGAAATATTTGTGTACTGGTGCAGTTCAATATTAGGCATTTCATACATAATCTGATATGCCACAAATATCATTGTTGGGAACAATGTATAGCCTATAACAAGACCAATTATTGAACCTACTAAGGCTGGTAATAAGCCGTAGCCAATGTACTTTTTAGAAATGGCCCAAGTACCATACCCCAAAGCCTTTAAACCGCCGATTTGAATTCTCTGTTCCTCGACCATTCTTGTCATAGTTGTAAGGCAAACAAGCGCCGCAACTAAGAAGAAAATTACAGGGAACACATTTGCCAAGTTGCCCATTCTATCGGCATCCTGACCAAGACCTGAATAGCCCGGGAAATAGCTTCTTGAAAGTATGTACCATTTAACTTCTGTAATACTTTCAAGATCATCTCTGGCATCATCTATTTTATTTTGAGCATCCCCAATCTTTTCATCGGCTTCTGCTCTTGCATCTTCGTATTCTTTTAAGCCATCAAGGTATTCTTGCTCGCCTTTAACCAAATCTTTCTTAGCCTTGGCTAAATCGAGTTTACCTTGTTCAAAATCCGCCCTGCCCTGCTCCAAATCAGCCTTGCCCTGAGCAAGGTCTGCTTTTCCTTGTTCAAGGTCGGCCTTGCCTTCTTCAAGCTTTTTCTTTCCTTCTTCTAATTCTTCAAGGCCGTCATTGTACTCAGCCCATCCGTCATCAAGCTCTTTTCTGGCATCCTCAAGCTCAGATTTTGCATCATTGAGTTCTCTTTCAGCATCAACTATTTCATCCCAAGCATCGTCAAGTCTACTAGCAGCCTGATAATACTGGAGAAGACCATTATCGTACTGCTTAATGCCTTCATACATCTGAACGATAGCAACACTGTTTAAAGGTGGCATACCAGGGCCGGACATTCCAGCAAATGCCATATCAAGATCCGTAGGGCTTGCCACTGCATCTTGCCCCTTGGCAATTGCGTAAAGCTGGTCTGTGGTTCCATTAAAATAAGGATTAAAGGCTGGCATTGCAATAGCCACGCTATTAAGCTGAGTTCGCATTGCCTCAACTGTAGGGGTCTGTGCATCAAGTTCCCTTTTACCCTGTGCTGCCTTTTCAGCACCCCAGTAATAATCAGCTCTGCCGCTTACAAATTTTTTATAGCCATCTTCGTATTCTTTAAGACCGTCTTCGTACTCTTTTTCGCCATCCTCAAGTTCTATTAAGGCATCTGCTAGTTCTTTTTCACCATCAGCAATTTCTTTTTCTGCATCGGCTATTTTTTCTTCAGCATCTGCTATAGCTTGCTCACCGTCTGCAACAGCAATTTCCGCATCGGCTATTGCAACTTCGGCATCAGCAATATCTATATCAGCCTGAGCAATTTGCCTTTTGCCGTCATCGATTTGAACCTTTGCATCTTTAAGCTTCTTATCTGCATCACCAAGCTTTTCATCAGCTTCAGCTTTTGCGTCGTCGAGTTCGGCTTGGGCATCGTCAAGCTTTCCAAGTAAAGTAGCATATCTTAAATCTGCGCGGTTATTTCCGAAATCTTCTAGTGAATCGATTATATCTTCTACATAGTCGTCATAGTCTTTATAGAAAGCAACCATATCCTTTGGCTTTTCTACACGCGCAAAAATTGCAGTATATATTTCGGAATCAAACACTTCCTTAGGTATATACATATAAATCGCAACTTTTCCTGTACCAATAGAAGCTGAGCCTCTGTCAATACTTACATACATAGGGCTTCTTGCCACACCAACAATTGTGAATTCATTAAGCTTTAAATTATCTTCAAAGCTTTCCTGTGGTGTTAGAGTAATCTTATCTCCAAGCTTTGTGTTTAGTTCCCATCCAGCATCTTCATCAACAAGACACTCATTCATTTTTTCAGGCATGCGGCCTTCTAATATAACAAGGTTATTTATATCCGTTTCAGGTATCGCGTATACCTTAGCAACCTTATCAGCAGTATCAGAAGAGGCAAACGCATCAATAACATAAGTACCCTCAACCGCTGCAATTTTATCTTTTTTAAGAAGTTGAGTTACATCTTCATCAGTAAGCCCAACCGTAGACATAATCTGAATATCTGCAAGATTTTGTTTCTCAAAATAATTGTGGCCCGTAAGCTTCATATCTGGGGCTGTAGCTCTAAGACCAGACAAAAAGGCAACAGCAAGAGCAACAAGTACCAAAATAGATATGAACCTGCTTTTCGTATTCTTTATTTCTCTTGTAAAATCCTTGTTTATTGCCTTCATAAGCTAATTATCTATTACCATTCAATATTCTCTACAGGTGTAGGATTTGAATTTAATGTCATTTCTGAAACAGTGCCATTCTTAATTTTTATGACTCTATCAGCCATAGGTGTTAATGCACCGTTGTGTGTAATTACTATTACTGTTACACCTTTATTTCTGCAAGTATCCTGCAGAAGCTTTAGAATTTGCTTTCCTGTTACATAGTCAAGTGCGCCAGTTGGTTCATCGCACAGAAGAAGCTTAGGATTCTTTGCCAAAGCTCTTGCTATTGCTACACGCTGCTGCTCACCACCGGAGAGCTGCCCAGGGAAATTATCAGATCTCGCCTTAAGTCCAACTTCCTCAATTACTTCTGCTGCATCTAAAGGGTTCTTACAAATCTGCGATGCAAGTTCTACGTTTTCAAGCGCAGTAAGATTTCCAACAAGGTTATAGAACTGGAAAACGAACCCAACGTCATAACGTCTATAACCAACAAGCTGTTTTGAATTGTAGTCGGAAACTATGCTACCATCTACAGTTATAGTGCCCGAAGAAGCTGAATCCATACCGCCAAGCATATTCAAAACTGTTGTTTTTCCTGCACCAGACGGACCAACTATAATACAAAATTCGCCCTTTTCGACCTCAAAGTTAATGTGGTCGACAGCGCGAATTTCTACTTCTCCAGTATGATAAATTTTTGAAACATCTTCAAACTTTACAAAGCTCATATTTACTCCAAAGATTTAATAAAGGCGCCAAAGTGAGTGTAGCCACTTTGAGCAAATTCATATAATACCTGCGTTGCAAGCTGCATTTTAATCATAATTTGAAGGTCAGGCATAAGGTTTGAAGACTTTATTCTGTACTCAACATCTCTAATATCTTCAGGTGTGTAGGCAGCAATAATCAGTTCGCCATAATCTGAGACATAGTAAAGAGCGTGCAAATCTTCATAAAGTTTAAACACCCTTCTATCGACGTGTGCATTATGAGGCTTAAACTCCATAAACATGTCGCCTGTTTCGTGGCTTGTTCTTGTAGTTCCTATGGAAAATGTAGCAAAGTCCACATCGAAATCTTCCATTGGCACGCAGATCCGGTAAACTGTTACAAACTCACCGCGTGTAAGTATCATTGAAGCTTCTTCAATTGATATCTCGAAAGCTCTAAGCTTTTTCGCATAAGTGATTCTTTGGCCAGCAACCTTTATTTCGCTTACAACAATGTAATGCGATTTTTTAGTCTGAACCAAAGACTCATTCATATAAGATGTCGACCCATCATTGTTGTGGAATTCTTCAATGGAGTTCTGAAGAAATGTAGCATGTGTTTCTAGCGAGATATCATCGAAATCTTCTGCCAAAGCATTTTCAGCTTTAAGTAACTCTGCTCCTTCATAATCTTTTCCAAACAAACGCATTAAGTAGTAATTGATTACACCGTAGTTTGTTTGCATTGAAGTGCACATCTTGGCACAAATAAGCTTGTACTCATCTTCTGTTAATACTGGTTTATCCTTTAGAATAAAGCGAGCACAATCAATATTGTCAGGAAGCTTTTCATTCTTCTTAATGGTTTCTTCAACAAACCAATTTACTAAATATTTAACTTCCTTTTCAGTAACAGGAACAAGCTTTGCCCCCAGGCCGCCAAAACACGACTTTGTTGCAATCCTTAAAGCATCTTCATCTACCAACTCGAAAACATTTAATGAATCCAAACCAAGTTCTTCTATGTCGTAATAGTAAAAGTGGTAAATATCTCTTACGCCTTCTATATCAGATGGGTCGGCCGGAGTATAAAGCCAATGCACTCTAAGACCCAGCACACCCATAAGGCGAGTGTCTGTTATGTGCGCATCTATGAAATTGTAGGTAGGTTCATCAGGAATCCCACCTTTAATAACTTTAAATTCCGGCATATTTTTCTGTTGATAAATTATGCGGGAAATCCCGTGTTGGACA
>JAKSSI010000073.1 GCA_024403175.1 Clostridia bacterium | reverse complement strand
TCATGCGACCAGCAGGCCTTGCTGTAGATGATAAGAGCAATCTTTACATTGCAGACACAGATGCTGGTACAATTAGAATGATGGATAAGAATGGTAAGGTTACAACTTACTATGCTGGTCTTAACGAACCTACAGGCATTTGCTATAGCGATGGTGTTTTATACATTTGCGAAACTGGTGCAAATAGAATCGTATCCATTAAGGGCGGAAGCCTTTCAGTAGTAGCAGGTGGCGAAGAAGGTTTTGCTGATGGTTCTACAACTTCTGCAAAGTTTGCTGCTCCTTTAGGAATTGCAGTAGCAAGTGATGGAACTATCATCGTTTCTGATACAGGAAACAGTGCTGTAAGAAAGATTGTTGGCGGAAGAGTTTATACACTCATTACATCCGACGATAAGGACTCTAACGTTGTTGCGCCTCGCGGAATCTACGTAACAGGCCCTTATGCAATTATTACAGATAACTATTCCGGTGAATTAGTTGTAAAGAGCTTTGAAAGCACTTCATTATTCTCCGATGTAGCTGATAGTATTTGGTATGCCGACGCTGTAAACAAGGCTGCTGAAATTAGACTTGTAAGCGGAACAGGTAATGGTAAGTTTGCTCCAAATCTCAACTTCTCAAGAGGTGAACTTGTAACAATCCTTTCTAAGATTGAACTCTTAAAGGATAGAGATTTAATCATTAACGGAACTTCTACATTCCCTGATGTTGCTCCAAATGCATTCTATGCAAAGGCTGTAGGTTGGGCCGCTGAAAACGGACTTGTTGCTGGAAATCAGAATGGATACTTTATGCCAGCTGACAACATTACAAGACAAGACCTTGCAACTCTGCTTTACAAGTATGCTGTAAAGAAGAATCTTACAGCTGGCGTTTCTGCAGATCTTCGCAAGTTTAAGGATTCAAATGAAGTTCTTGATTATGCAAAGTCTGCAATTAACTGGGCTGTAGGCATTGGCATCATCAGTGGTTCTAATGGCATGCTCAATCCACGTGCAACAGCAACAAGAGCCGAAGCAATTAAGCTTATTATGAACTTCGTAGAGTATTACAATTTATAATGGAACACATAGATATCGATAATTTTGAAATAAATTAGGTGGATCATTTCTTGAACTGCGTTAAGAAAAAAAGGACTTCGAAGATGAAGTCCTTTTTTTATAGCAACTTGTTAATAATTTCAGATTCAATGATTCGTAAATCGATATCGCCATTTTCGTTGTCGTAAGTAACGATTAAGTTTTTCCAAGGCACGATACCTAGCAATGCATAAGTTTCGTGCTTTTGTTTTTGTCTTTTTAAATATGCATCAGCGCTTGTAAGTCCTTCATGTTCCCAATACCAAATAGACCCGTTAGATTTTTTAATCGTAAAGTCTGGCGCGACCCTTGTCTTTCCACAATGAATTATTTCCTCATATCTAAATTGAATATTGTTTGCATAAAGTCTTTCAGCTATCAATATTTCTGATTTTGATCTTACTTTCAAACCGCGAGATGTGATATGTCGCTTTTCCTCAATCATCCAATCGAGTTGCTCGAAAGGTTGGTTCGCCCAATCTGTTGGGTCGCCGGCGCGAAGTGCATTTAAAATTAGTTCATCAGTAATACAAGGATTTTTCTTTAACTTTTCAACTATAGAATCTAAATTTACATCAACGATTCTTTTTTCTACAGCTTCAACCAATCTTAATTTTTCTTTTAGATATTTTTCTTCTTCCGAAAAAATATACTTACGAATTAACGCACTTATTTTATCAGGATTGTTTGAAAGCTTCGTGCGATGCCTTCCTGTAGAATCATAAGTTTCATGAACTAATCTAGGCACGCCGCTATGTGTATCATGAGCAATTCTTCCTGGAGGACAATTACTTAGTTCTTTTTCAATTTCTAATAACCGTTTTTCATATTGAGAAACGAGTTGGGTAAGTGTTGAATCGTTTATCATAGTGTATGTGCTCCTTGATTATTGTGTTTTAGTGCTTATGATAGAGTATTTGGGGTCGTGCTATTGGATTTGCGACGAAAAATAGGGGATTTTCTTGTTTGTCGCAGAAATGCCCTATTTCCGACAATATCGCAACCCGTTTTGACCCATTCACGACGAAAAATACTTCATGTTTGAGTTCGTCGCAATTTTTATGGATTATCTGCGACAAATAATAATTTCAGGCAAATCTCGTCGTGATATTGCAAATAGGCGGCATATTTTAAGTGGTTTTAGGGGTAAAATGCGACAAACCGAAAAAAGGGTTCGTATTTCGTCGCAACGAGTCTACGAATTATTAGAATTAATACGTAATATATCATAAAATGTATTAAATGTAAATATATGGTAATAGTGCGGGCCGGATAGGATAATAAACAATTAAAGTTTAGGCTATCTATTGATGGGGTAATTGGTGGCTGAGAACTACATTCATATGGTTAAAAAACGCCGATTTAAGCGATTTTTATGTAATAATCGATAAATTATACGAAAATGTAATTTAAACATTAAAAAAGCACTCTTTTTAAGAGTGCTTTTTATTTTGTATTAAGTTCTTACTGACTACTTTGCCTGGGCAATACTAAGTCTTACCATGGCACGTCTCTTTGCTGCTGTGAAAGCTGCAAGTTCGGTTTTATTGTCAGCAGGAGTGTTCTTAATATTTTCTTCTGCACGGTCTAAAGCCTTCTGAGCTCTTTCCACATCGATTTGGTCTTGCCATTCGAAGGTTGTTGCAACAACTCTGCATACATTGTTGATCATTGAAACCATTCCGCCCATGCAGCATGCCTTTCTGTTTTCGCCGTCGATGCCGAAAACAGCAGGGCCCATTCCGATAGCTGCTACATAGTTGATGTGATGACCGAGTATTGTTACTTCTCCGTCGGTAGTTCTAACTGTGACTCTGTTTGCTTCACCGTTATATACGCTTCCGTCAGGAGTAACGATTGTAAGCGGGAAATTGCTCATTATTTAGCTCCTTTAGCCTTTTCAACAACTTCGTCGATTGTACCTGCAAAGAGGAATGCAGATTCAGGAATATCGTCGTGCTTTCCTTCAACGATTTCCTTAAAGCCTCTAATTGTTTCGGAGAGTGGTACATACTTACCAGCGTTTCCTGTGAACTGTTCAGCTACATGGAATGGCTGGGAAAGGAATCTCTGAACCTTACGAGCTCTTGTTACTGTAATCTTATCTTCATCGGAAAGTTCTTCCATACCCATGATAGCGATGATGTCCTGGAGTTCCTTATATCTCTGAAGGATATGAATAACTGCCTGAGCAACATCGTAGTGTTCCTGGCCTACAACGTCCGGTGTAAGAATTCTGGATGTAGAGTCGAGTGGGTCTACAGCAGGATAGATACCAAGGGATGCGATACCACGATCGAGTACTGTTGTAGCATCGAGGTGGGAGAATGTTGTAGCTGGAGCAGGGTCTGTAAGGTCGTCCGCAGGAACGTATACAGCCTGTACGGATGTAATAGAACCATCCTTAGTGGATGTGATTCTTTCCTGAAGTGCACCCATTTCTGTAGCCAGTGTAGGCTGATAACCTACAGCAGATGGCATACGGCCGAGAAGGGCGGATACTTCGGAACCAGCCTGTGTAAATCTGAAGATGTTATCGATGAACAGAAGTACGTCCTGATGCTTAACATCTCTGAAGTATTCTGCCATTGTAAGTCCGGAAAGACCTACTCTCATACGTGCTCCAGGTGGTTCGTTCATCTGACCGAATACGAGGGCAGTCTTGTTAAGTACTCCGGATTCTTTCATTTCGTAGTAAAGGTCGTTACCTTCACGGGAACGTTCACCTACACCTGTGAATACGGAGCAACCATTGTGCTCTGTAGCAATGTTGTAGATAAGTTCCTGAATAAGTACTGTTTTACCTACACCGGCACCACCGAAAAGACCAATCTTACCACCCTTAGCATATGGGCAGATAAGGTCTACTACCTTGATACCTGTTTCAAGGATTTCTGTGGAGCTGTCCTGTTCGTCGAACTTTGGAGCTTCACGGTGAATAGGATTTCTTTCAACGTCAGTCATAGCTTCGCCATCGTCGAGTGGTTCGCCGAGAAGGTTGAAGATACGGCCTAATGTTGGTTCGCCAACAGGAACAGAAATTGGTGCTCCTGTGTCAACAGCTTCGATACCTCTTACAAGACCATCTGTGGAGCTCATAGCGATACAACGTACAACGCCGCCGCCAATGTGCTGAGCTACTTCAACAACGATTTTTGTTCCGTTGTTGTCGATTGTAATGGCATTTTTCAGGTCTGGAAGACTGTCTTCATTAAAGCTGATGTCGAGTACAGGTCCTACAATCTGGATGACTGTACCAATATTCTTATTATCCAAAGGGATTACTCCTTTCAATTATGCATCGCTGCCTGCAACGATTTCCGTAATTTCCTGCGTAATAGCGGCCTGACGAGCACGGTTATATGCAAGGTCTAAGTTAGAGATCATTTCATCTGCATTCTTGCTTGCTGCATTCATTGCATTTCTTCTTGCAGCCTGTTCGGATGCGAGAGCTTCTGTAAGGCAACCATAGAGAACGCCACCGATGTATTCTGGAACAATGCTTTCAAATACTGATTCACTGCCGGATTCATAGATGATATCCATTGTTGCTTTTTCTGCCTTCTCCTTAAACTGGAGAGGGAGTAAATCAAGCTCAGTTGGTGTCTGAGAGAGAATTGATTCGAACTTTGTGTAAATAACCTTAACGCTAGAGTACTTTCCAGCAAGGAAGTCTGTAGCAATAAGTTTTGCTATTGTGTAGCAAATACCAACTGTTAAAGACTGAGCCTCTGCAAAACGATCGGAAATGATTTCCATGTTTGTTTTCTTGAAGTGTTCCATGGATCTTTTTCCAATTGGAAGTACGTAAGCACCGTCTGTTTCGTAAGGCTTAGAGAGCTTAAAGATGTTACTGTTGTAACCACCTGCAAGGCCTCTGTCACCTGCGATTACGAGGTAAAGCGGTTTTCCCGGATACACCTTCTTCAGGTAGTTTGACCCAAAGCTAGGAGTAGAGGAAGCAATCTGTTGCATAGCTTCGAAGAGAGTGGTGTAGTAACTGCGAACAGTCATAGCACGTTCCTGGGCGCCTCTGAGCTTAGAGCTTGCTACAAGCTCCATAGCCTTGGTGATTTGCCTGGTGGACTCCATGCTCTTCATCTTTGCTTTTATTGCTTTTGTTGATATTCCGGCCATTTAGCCTTCCTCCTATAAAGTATCAAGGAATGTACTTACGGATTGTGCAATCATCTTCTTGAGAATTTCTTCGTCTTCTTCAGAAAGCTTTCCTGTTGTTCGGATGTTGTTAAGAACATCGCTGCAGTTTGTAATCATGAAGTCGTGAAGAGATGCTTCGCAAGCGCCAACTTTTTCTACTGGAACTTCTGCGAAATATCCATTTGTTACAGCGTAGAAGGAAATAACCTGAAGAGCTACGTCTACTGGAGTATTTCTGTTCTGCTTGAGAACTTCTACGATTCTAGCACCCTGAGCCAGACGGTCCTTTGTATCCTTATCAAGGTCAGAACCGAACTGAGCGAAGCCCTGAAGTTCTCTGTACTGGGAGTAGAGGAGCTTTAAGGATCCGGCTACCTTCTTCATAGCCTTGATCTGAGCATTACCACCTACACGGGATACGGAGATACCAGGGTTTACAGCTGGCATTACACCGCTGTTGAACAGTTCTGTTTCAAGGAAGATCTGTCCGTCTGTAATGGAAATAACGTTTGTAGGAATGTATGCGGATACGTCGCCTGCCTGTGTTTCGATAATTGGAAGGGCAGTGAGTGATCCTCCTCCATTTTCATCGGAGAGCTTAGCAGCTCTTTCGAGAAGTCTTGAGTGGAGGTAGAAAACGTCGCCAGGGTAAGCTTCACGTCCTGGTGGTCTTCTGATAAGCAGGGAGAGGGCTCTGTATGCTACGGCATGCTTGGAAAGATCATCGTAGATGATGAGTACGTGCTTGCCCTGGTGCATAAAGTGTTCGCCCATTGCACAACCTGCATATGGTGCAATGTACTGAAGTGGAGCAGGTTCGGATGCTGTAGCGGATACAACGATTGTGTAGTCCATAGCTCCTGCCTGTTCGAGGTTGGATACGAGGTTTGCAACTGTAGATCTCTTCTGACCGATAGCTACGTAGATACAAATTACATCTTTACCTTTCTGGTTGATGATTGTATCTGTTGCAATTGTTGTCTTACCTGTCTGACGGTCTCCGATGATAAGTTCTCTCTGGCCTCTTCCGATAGGGATCATAGCGTCGATAGCTTTAATACCTGTCTGAAGTGGTTCGAATACGCTCTTTCTTTCAAGGATACCTGGAGCAGGGGATTCGATTGGTCTGTATTCTTCGCAAGTAATGTCGCCCTTGTTATCGATAGGTTCGCCGAGTGCGTTTACTACACGGCCGATTAACTTTTCGCCAACAGGTACGGATACTACTCTTCCGGTTCTCTTAACTGTATCGCCTTCTTTGATTCCGTCATCAGGTCCGAGCATTACGATGGAAACAGAATTTTCTTCGAGGTTCTGTGCCATTCCGTAAACGCCTGTTGGGAATTCGATAAGTTCGCCTGCCATGCAGCCTTCAAGGCCTGCAGCTCTGGCAATACCGTCACCGATAAGAACAACCATGCCTGTTTCAGACTGATTGATCTTGGTACTGTAATGTTTTATCTGAGATCGGATAATTTTTGATATTTCTTCCGGTCTTAATTCCATAGGTTCACCAGCTTTCGTTTTTATACGAG
>JAKSSI010000072.1 GCA_024403175.1 Clostridia bacterium | reverse complement strand
TGGTGAAAGAATTTACACACGTTGGGGCTTCAGACCATTCCTCGAAGAACACGTTCTTCAGGTTATTCAGCCAGACCTCAACCTTTGCGGTGGTATTTCCGAAACAAAGAAGATCTGCGATATGGCTAATATCTATGACTGCGCTGTTCAGATTCACGTTTGCGGTGGTCCTATTGCTACAGCAGCATCTCTTCAGGTTGAAGCTGTTATTCCAAACTTCCTCATCCACGAAGTACACGATGGCGCTATCAAGCAGTGCACAAGAGATCTTGGAAAGTACGACTACATGCCAGTTAATGGTGAATTCGATGTTCCAGATCTTCCTGGTATCGGTCAGGAACTTTCCGAACAGGCAATGCAGGAAGCAACAATTTACACAATCCAATAATCTTCTCATAAGCTAATACTATATAATAACATCAAAACAAAAGAAGTGAGCTTTGCCTCACTTCTTTTGTTTTTCTATAAACTTTTATTTTACAATCTGATATGCAAGTCTTTGGCTACCATCTTCTACATAAATAACGCCGCATTCTTTCATCCCGAAAGATTTAAATACGTTTTGCATTACGTAGTTATCGTGGTGAGTATCCCCTCTTAAATTATTGCACTGAGTAAGCGCCCAGTTAAAAATGAAATGTGCTGTGCCTTTTGCTTTTCCGGAAGATGCTACTCTATGCACTGTGCCATATAGCTCATCGTTAAGCCATGCACCATTTTCTATGTAAGCATAAGTTGGGTCGGCACCGATAATGTACGCGTATACTGCAAAGATTTCCGTATCCGCATCATCTGTTACTACATAAAGCTGACCCTTTTCAATGTCTGCCTCTAGTAAATCCTTTTTGGGATAGCCATCACCCCACTGGGTTGGATTATCATGTGCAGCCATAAAGCTACGCGCATATTCATATATTTCTAAGATTTTTTCTAAGTCTTTTGTTTCGGCTTTTCTAATCTTCATATAACAATTCCCCTACAGGCTTTATTACAATAACGATATTGTAACAAAAAAAATGTCTCTATGATATAATAAAGCATCATGAAAAAGATTTTTATTTACAATTATATAAATGAAGAATCTATCGATTTAGTAGCAAAACTTAAAGCTATGCTTCTTAACGAAGATTTTGAAGTTCAAGAAAATTTTTCAGCTGATACCGATATGGTTATTGTTGTTGGCGGCGACGGATGTTTCCTTAAGGCGCTTAAAGCGATTAACTTTGCATCTGTACCTATCCTTGGAATTAATACCGGACATCTCGGATTCTTTACAGAACTTCAGGCAGAAGAAATCGAAGAAGCTGTACAGCTTTGTAAAACTGGCTATTTTATGGTTCAAAAGCATAAGAGCATTGAAACCATTGTTTATGCTGCAGATGGCGAACACATAATTACTCCAGCGCTCAACGACGTACTTGTAAGAAAGAATAGTTACGGCCGACTTATTCATTTAGGCGTATCCATTGGAGATAACTTTATTGAAAACTTCAGCGGTGACGGTATTCTTATATCATCCTCTGCAGGAAGTACTGCTTACAATTACGCACTCGGCGGCAGCATTGTAGACCCTGCCCTTAACCTTCTTCAGATTACACCAATGGCACCAGGAAATAACACCGCTTATAGAAGTTTCACTTCAAGCCTTCTTCTTCCAGGTAGCCAAGAAATTAGAATTAAACCTCTAGAAGCAAACGATACAATTATCGTTGTAGATGGTGAAGATAATATTGTCCGCGACATAAAAGAAATTTCAATTAGACTTGCTCAAACTGATATCCAAATCGTAAGAAGAAAAGGCTACAGTTTCTGGAGCAAAGTAAAATCAAAGATCTTATAGGAGGAAAACAATAAGAAAAGATTTTGGAAAGAAACCTATGATATTCCCTCAGCCAGTTCTTATGATTGCAACATACGATGAAAACGGTGTGCCAGATATTATGAACGCAGCATGGGGAGGTGTTGGAGACGACACACAGATTTTCCTCTGCTTATCTCCATTTCATAAAACAGTAAAGAATCTTCTTAAGACAAAAGCTTTCACTGTAAGCATGGCAACAGAAGATTATATGGAAGCTTGTGACTACCTTGGAATCGTTTCTGCAAACGATGTTCCTGACAAGGTTGCAAAATCCGGACTTCATGTAAGAAAATCTGAAAAAGTAAACGCACCAATCATCGAAGAACTTCCTGTTTGCCTTGAATGCGAACTCATCTCCTACGATGAAGAACACTGCCATCTCTTCGGCGAAATTATAAACGCATCTGCAGACGAAAGCATTCTTACAAAAGACAGAATCGACCCAGCAAAGGGCAAGTTCCTTACTTTTGACATTGCAAATAGCAATTATCTTAAGGTTGGCGAAGTTGCAGCAAGAGCATTCAGTTGCGGAAAAAAACTTAAGGAAGAAAAGTAAATATAGCATTAAAAAAGCTGGCTTTTATAAAAGCCAGCTTTTTGATTTAAATATTTTATCTTCTCTTTCTTCTTCCGGCATGGTCTAATCCGAAAATACTTAAAAGCATTGCGCCCAATCTTGTTCTAAACAAGATAAAGCAAATTGCAATGAATCCGAGAAGAACCATTCCTATATATCTAACCCATGTTATTTTTACAAGCATAAGTAAAGATATAAGGAGTGTAAGCATTGCACTGTTTTTCTGTCCAATTGCAAAATATGCCATGGAAAGAAGCAGTCCTAAAAAGTCTATTATAATAAATGTTACTTCGTTCATTCTAATTCCTCAAACAGTTCGACTAACCTTCATCTTTATCGTACCAATGGATACCATCATAAACGTCATGTTCGTCAAATCCTTCTTCGATAAGAGCCTGCTTAGCTTCTTCGATAATATCAGGATACTTCTTTTTAATATATCTAATAGCTTCGTGGCCTCTATGAGCACGTTCTATACGTTCTGTTCCGTATTCGATAACATAACCAGTTTGGAGCAGAATAACGCCCATCATAATTTCAAATGCTTCAACCCCAAATACTTCTCTTGGGTCTGCGATTCCAATGTGAGCAATTATTCCAATTACTTGCACAAGCAGAGGAAGTAAAATTGTTTCCCAGCCGATTATTCTAATTTCCTTAGCTCCTTCATGTGTGAAAGGAACTCCTTCGTGCAGAGAGTCAATTAAGAATTTGGTAACCAATGTGTAGTGAATAATCATTACAAGGCCTTCTGCAAGTTCTTTTATGCAAGCAGCAACTTCAGGCCCGTGCCCCTCACCTTCATGAATAAGTACGAATATTTCATTGGCAGACATAGCAGCAAGTGCTAATCCACTCAAAACCATACCTATAGAAACAACTGCCATGAAGACTGATAAATGTTCTATTCTTCTTAAGATTGGAACTTTTCTATAAACTTCTCTAACTTTAGTTTTCTTGTGACTCATTTTCTTCCACTGGCATTATCGGCGCCTCACCATCCAATTGAAGTGCGATTTGATCTGCAAGTGGAATATCAAGTTCTTCATCCTCTGCAGCAATAAGTTCATCAATTTCTTCTATTTCAGGAAGATCCTTAAGAGATTCAAAACCAAAGAGTCTTAAGAATTCTTTAGTTGTTCCGTATAAATATGGTCTTCCTATGGCACTACTTCTTCCTAGTTCTTCAACAAGGCCTTTAAGCATTAAGCCTTCAAGAATTCTATCAGAACGAATACCTCTAATATTTTCAATCTGAGCTTTTGTAACTGGCTGCTTGTACGCAATGATAGCCAATACTTCAAGCGAAGACTGAGAAAGTTTTTTATTCTTTACTGGAGTGCAAAGACGCTGAATGTAATCATCGTTTTCAGGATTTGTTACAAGCTGAAAACTCTTTTCCATTTCTCTAATGCAAAGACCTGCGCCTCTTTCTTCATAATCTTCTGCAAGTTCTCTAAACATCTTAACTGCATCAGATACAGGGATTTCAAAAAGATCTGCAACTACCTTTGCTTCTACTGGGTCGCCCCAAACAAAGAGCAGTGATTCTATTGCTGATTTAATTTTTTCTTTTGTCATTTTATGCCTCTGCAGCTGGTGCTGCTGTTTCGTCTAATTCAAATTCGTTTTTCTCTACGTATTCGCCTGGTTCAATTCTTTCAACAGTAATATCGCCGTAGCGTTCTTTTTGTTCTGCTCTTACACTATGCTGACGCAAGAGTTCAAGAAGAGACAACACATCACCCAAACAAATCTCCTTCTTTTGCACTTCATTTTCTTTCTATCTTTAAAGAAACCAACCACCTGATTGATTTTATTTTCCAAAGACATCTTTGCTCTGGCAATTCTTTCGTAAGTTCTATGCATTTCTTCTATACGCTGCTTGCGTGTAAGGAATGCCAAGAATGCTTTTGCAAAACTATCCATATCGCCAGTAAGAATTTCTTCTGTTTCTCCTGTGTACTTAGAAAGATCTTCCTGAGGCTTTGAACGCATATGGCTAGTAACTTCTGCTTGTTCATCAAGGAAAGATGCCATTTCTTTAAACTGCTTGTATTCAAGAATTCTTGCAACAAGCGGCTTTCTTGGGTCGTCCATTTCTTCATCTTCTTCACCTGTAACTTCTCTTGGAAGAAGCATTGCAGATTTGAGTTCGATAAGCTCTGCAGCAAGAACCATAAATTCTTGAGCAATGGAAACGTCCTGCTTTTTTGCCTCGTTAATAAATTCAAGATATTGAGCTGTAATCTCTGAAACTTTTATGTCGTAGATATTCATTTTGTTGTGCTCTATAAGATACACAAGCAAATCGAATGGACCTTCAAAAGCTTCAAGCTTTACTTTATATGCCATGTTTATTTTCCTATAAAATCAATGAATTCTTTTGCGTAATAATTTTTGCTAGCCCAAAAGTTTATTGCTACTTTTACGTTTTGAACTTTCTCCGCGTAAGTTGTGCTAAGTGGTTTTGGGCTTTCAATTTCTTCTTCTGCTGGTTCAATAATTTCTTCTAAATCATTATTTTCATTTAGAGAATTTTCTGTTTCAACAGATTCTTCAGCTTCAAGCAATTCCTCTAAAAGAGTTTCTGCTTCGAGAATTTCTTCAGATACGATTTCTTCTGCCTCAGAGTTCTTCATATTTGTAATATAATCTCTTACGCGAGTACTACCCATATTGTAAGAACAAAGAGCCAGTGTTTCGTCTTTAAATATTTTTAATGCAGCAGATAAAATATCAGCGCCGTAGTGAAGGTTGTTATGCGGCTCCATTATTTCATCGTGAGTCATACCTGCGCCATAAGCAAATCTAAATAGAATTTGCATAAGGCCAGCAGCCTTACCTTCTACTTTTGCATTGTAGTTACTTTCTACTCTTGCGACCCCCATAAGTAAATTTTGATCTACGTTATATGTAGTTGTCGCAACATGTCTAAAAAGATATTCAAGTCTTAAAGCTTCTTCAAGTTCAAGACTTTTATTTGCATGCATCATATATGTAGCTCTTCCCATAATGAAAGATTCATTTGGGTTTTCTTTCATATATGATTCTGCAGATATTTCATCTGTGCTAATGTACAATCCGGAAATTTCAGAAAAAGCAGAATCTGCTCTTCCAAGTTTCTTTAGAAAATCTAATGAATAATATTCATTTCCGTTTTCAAGTACTAGTACATCTCTTAAGTTTGCATTTATTCCATCTACTGTTAAATGATATCCTGCAGTTACTTTTAAATCTGACAAATCATATACAAGTTCATTTTTACTTACTATATTTATGTTGCCGTTTTTATCTACAGGAATGTATGTTGTTTCATCAACAGTAAGAATAGGGTTTTCAAGTTCCCAGTTATTATACAGTTGTCCGTCTAAATATATATCTTTACAAAGAAAGCATCCGTTAAGTTCTACTGGAATATCCGGGTCTTCGCTTTCGGCATATCCAAGATATAATCCTGCACATGTTAGTGCTGCGCAAAATATAAACGAAATAAAAACTGCGATTATTTTATTTATTCTTTTTGTCAAAATTCTTTAGCGCTTCAGCAATTCTTTCAGAGGCTTTTCCGTCTCCGTAAGGATTTATGGCATTAGCCATTTTGCTGTAGCTCTCCTTACTATCTAATAATTCTTTGATATCGTTATAGATATCTTTCTGTTCTACACCAGTCAGTCTAACTGTTCCAGCTTCAACAGCCTCTGGACGCTCTGTTTCTTTTCTTACAACTAAAACAGGTTTTCCAAGAGCAGGTGCTTCTTCTTGAATTCCACCGGAATCCGTAACAACCAAATAAGACGCCTGCATAAGCTTTGTAAATGGTTGATAAGAAAGAGGTGAAATAAGATGCACGTTTGTAAGTCCGCCAAGATATTTATTGGCAGCTTCTACTACCTTAGGATTTAAGTGAACAGGATATACAATTTCTACATCTTCATATTCTCTTGGAATATCTGCAAGAGCAGAGAAAATGTTTGCCATGTATTCTCCTAAGTTTTCTCTTCTATGGCAAGTAACTGAAATTACTCTGTGGTTCTTTGCAAATACTTCAGCAAGTTCGCCTTCAAATTTGTAATCTCTTGCAGCAACATCAAGTAATGCATCGATTACTGTATTGCCTGTAATATAGATATCTTCTTCTGCAACATTTTCAGCAAGAAGATTATTCTTATTTCTAATAGTTGGAGAGAAATGAATATCAGCAAGTCTTCCTGTCATCTGACGATTCATTTCTTCTGGATATGGAGAATACTTATCAAAAGTTCTAAGGCCTGCTTCAACATGGCCAACTGGAATCTGATGATAAAAAGCTGCAAGGGCTGCAACAAAGCTTGTAGATGTGTCTCCATG
>JAKSSI010000071.1 GCA_024403175.1 Clostridia bacterium | reverse complement strand
GTCCATTGGGCAAACAGTGGAGCAAATGTTGCACTTTTCTGGGTCGCAAAGACGTGGGCCATTGTCTGGTTCGTCATAGTCAAGTTCGAGGTCTGTAAGAAGACATCCAAACTGTACTCTTGGACCGAATTCCTTTGTTACAGGGAAGTTGCTCCAGGATTCCTGCGCAATGCCTGCAGCGATTGCTGCATGTGCAATGTTGAAGCAAAGACCATCCTTGTTAGGACCAGCAAACATTGGGAGTTCTGTGTTCTTAGGAAGTGTAGCCTGTTCAGGACCACAACCAAGTGGCTGTGTTTCTCCGCCGTATACATTTTCAATAAAATCAGCGAAGTAGAATGTAGAAAGAGCCATTGTCCAGTTTGGAACAAGTTCAAGTCCATATGTGGAGTAAATGGACTCAGCGGACATTGTCTTATCTTCGAGTCTTCTAAACTGAGCCTGAACAGCACCATTAAGAAGTCTTCTTCCGTAAACGATTACAGACTTGCATGGTGGAAGAATATCGTTTGGTCTGTATCCTTCTGGTTCATTGTTCATTGCGGATGCAGGAATAATTCCTACAAGATCCATACCTTCTTTGGAATAAAGATAGTCTTTAATTCCTCTTGTGATAATACTTTTATCCATTAGAATTCACCTCTATTCCTTTCTATACTGTATAACCCTTGTTACGGTTGCTCTTAACGATAAAGAATCCAAGATCCTTCTGGGAAACTACATTTCCTTCGTCATCAAGAGTATCTTCACAAGCAAGAGCCCAAACTTCCTGAGTTGTCCAGTCGGAAACATACTTCATTCCGCCAAGATGTCTAATCCAAACATCATGTTCAGTTAAATAATATTTATGAATACGTCCGTTGAGAGGATTGTTTGCATTTACTGGAATAGTCTTTTCCATCATTCCTTTGATACCGCCAACGCCTTCAAGCTCTAAGTCTTCAATAAACTGTGGCTGTGGGAAATCAGGACCAAGACCTGCAGCACCTTCTCTTACTGCAACGCACTTGAAAATATACTGTCCTTCATACTGAAGAGATCCTTCAGGAAGGAAACCTGTATGTACAGAAATTCTCTTTTTCATTTTGTTTCCTCCTTACTTATTTGTTAATCCTCTATCCTTGAATGTTGCCTTCCAGTTTCCTACTGGGCAATAAATCATACATCTATCGCAGTGGAACATTGGGATATGATCCTGAGTCTGAATTCCAGGAACCTGAAGATGAACAGCTAAAGCTTCCTGAAGTTTTTCTTCTGTTGGATGATCTTCTTCAACTACAGCTCTTGTTCTTGGGTTTATGTTCTTCTTAAATCCGAAGCAAGCAGCTGCGCATCCGAACTTATCAATGTCAGAAGTCTTATATGTATTGCCTGCAATTTCAACTTCTTCACCCTTTTCAGGATCTAAGCAGTGAACTGGGCAAACTTCAGAGCAAACCTTGCAAGTTGTTGGGTCGCAAAGCTTTTCTCCTGCGTATGGCTGATCGTATTCATCGAATTCAAGATCTGTAAGCATTGCACAGAGGTATACTCTAGGGCCATTGTCTGGAGTAACAACTCTGTGGTTCCAGCCCATTTCGCCGATGCCTGCAGCAACAGCAGCCTTGTAAATATCAAGAGGCATACCAGAAGCAAGTCTATCAACAAAGAATGGAAGATATGTATCAGTTTCAGGCTGCATAGCTTGAATTACATTGTTTGTAAGTGGCATTGCAAAGCAATCAGCAGTCTTTTCGAGATACTGTGCAAATTCATAGCTTTCCTTCATACAAAGATGGTTGATTGAAAGAACGAAGGAGTGTGCAGAGTAAGAACCGATTGCAAGAGGAACTTTGTCTTCAATATGACGGAACTTAGACTGAATAGAACCATCAATATATTTTCTTCCGTATACGATAATAGATTTTGCATTTGGAAGAAGATCTGAAGGTCTATGGCCAACAGGTTCATTTTCTAAAACTGAGGATGGACAAATACCTACGTAGTCCATATCATGAATCGCAAAAAGACGATTCTTTATTTCTTTTCGTGTAAGCATAAGTCAAAGACCTCCTTTCCTTCGAATGTATCAATATCCACTCCACCAAGTCCGTCGATGTACTGGTTTGTATCTACACTTGTAATACCTGTGTCGTGGAATCTTTCCTTCCAGTTACCAACTGGGCAGTACTGCAGACAGTTACCGCACTTCCATGTTGGAGCGTGCTGGAAGAAGTGCATATAGTTATTTTCTCTCTTTGCACGCCATGCAGATGTGATTGCGCATTCTTCATCTACTGTGCTCTCAATGAGTGGGACGATGAGGTTGAAATCAGCGTTTGTGTAGAAGTCATTGTAGTGACCTTCGCAGCCAATCTTACACTTTGTCCAGTTAATTCCGGAGTACTTTTCGATATGACCTTCACCGAAGTTGCAAGATCTTTCCTGACCAGGCTTGTACTGAGGAATAGCACCAGTTGGGCAAACCTGTTCACAAATACGGCATCTTGTGTAGTCGCAAAGACGTGGGCCATCCATCATAGGATCTGCCTTAAGCTTTGCTGTTGTAAGAATTGCACCGAATCTATTTCTTGGTCCAAATTCTGGTGTAAGTACGATTGAAGACCAACCGAACTGACCAATACCTGCAGCAACGGCCATATGTCTCATTGAGAGCATAGGTAAACCATGTGTAGGACCTGCAGTCTGTGGCATACAAATTTCACCTGTAAGTTTTTCTACAAATCTTGCAGCTTTATAGTTAGCCCAGAGAAGATTATAGTTTGGAGAACCTACATAGCCGAATAATGCATACTGACCGTGTACATTAAACTTTCTTTCTTCGTATGCTCTTAATGCAGCATTTACAGCACCGTCAGGAAGACGTGTTACAAATGCAATAACGGACTGACAACCAGGAAGGAAGTCTGTTGGATGCATGCCTCTTGGTGATTCATTGAATCTATCGATGCTTGCAATACCTACCTTTTCCTGATGACATTCTGTAAGGATAAAATCCTTGATTTGTTTCTCCAGTGTAGGAGCGCCCATAATATCACCTCGTCACAATTTGATATATAAAATACAGTAAAAACTATTTAATCCCAAAAGATTGCATTTTTTGCAACTTTAGTTTCACGGTCCCAATCAAAACCGTGCGCAGACGGTTCTTCTTTTGGTGCATTATCCATTCCCTTTTGAGAAGCGCTTAATGCATAAACATCTAATCTAAACACATCTGTTAACGAAAGCCATCCTGCTTGATAATCGTAATCAGATCTGCCTGTCTGTTTCTCCACAATGTGCTTAAAGTAGCTGATTTTTTCTTCAGCATTTACTGCATAATGCAGGGTTCCTTCACCCATAATGCAGCAGAATTCTCTACTGAAGTTATTTGCATAATTGGTTCTGCTTGTCATAAGAGGGCCTTCTATATCTATTTCAAAGCACACTCTTGCTCCGTCGAATAGGCCTTGTTTTTTTCTTCCGCCTATACCACTATGCATATAAAACACAGGATTTTCATTGTCCCAGGAATATCCGAATACCAATGGAACAATATATGGCATACCATCTGCGATAATTCCAAGCCTTATAGTATTGGTATTTTTAAGAATCGCTTCTATTTGATCCTTTTCTTTTATTTCAAGTTCTACACGTCTCATTTTTCAATACCTTCCTTTACAACGTATTCTTTTACATACTTGTTTAATTCTTTAAGAACAGGGAGTGTATTTGATTTTCGTGTTACGTATAGGCCGAATATCTGGTCTGGCCAGTTATCCACCTTTACATAACTTATGGCATACCCATTATCGCGAGGCATTACTACCTGAGGAAGAACTGCTAGGCCTTGCTCAACTACTGATAGAACTACGTCCTTGTTAGAAAAGTCCATAAATCGAGCTTTAAGTTCTAATTCCTTTCCACTTATCATCTTCTGCAGACGTTCCATTCTGGTTTCATATCTGCCAGGATCTTGATAATTGGAGAAGATAAAGGTTTCACCCATCAGTTCTGTAAGGTCTACACTTTCGCGTTTTGCTAACGGATTATTGTTACTCATTCCTATATAGAGGTTTGCGTTCTTCATTATAGGAACAATCTTTAAGTCATCGTTGGTTAAAATTTCAAAAGTTTTGAAATTTCCAGGGCCTGCAGAAAAAAGCATCATAAAGGCTGCATCTATGGTTCCAGCCATAAGGCTCTTTAAGAGATCAAAGCTACCGCCAGGCTGAAGGTTAATCTGTATATCTGGATAAGTAGCAGAGAAACCAGCTAGTATAGACGTTTCGCCTATAGTACCGATTAAAGGAAGATAACCTATGTTTAATACATTTCTTTCTTCTGCTGTTTCATTCGATGCCAAATATTCTATGTTTGAATATGTATCTAATAGTTTTTCAATTTCAGGAATCAAATCGGCTCCTACACGAGTAAGCCTCATCTCAGTTCCTTTGTTCTTTCTTTCAAAGATTTTTACGCCGAGTTCTTCCTCGACCTTTGCAATTTGCTTTGAAATTGCTGATATTGAGAAGTCTAACTTAAATGCTGCTTCTGAAAAACTTTTGTACTTATAAACTGCAAGAACTGCTTCCAAATCCTTAATCTGCATAGTCACACCTTTATCCGCTATCATTTTCATACAGGAACAATCAATATACAAATCTATTTTAAAAAATAGTTTTCCGTTTCGGCAAACAATAGAATCCTTACCTACCGATTCTTTTCCATATCGTCAAACAATGCTTCCAAATGGAATTGTACACCTATTTATAGATGGTTAAAATTAAAACAAAGCATTATGCTTAAAGCGTTATTTTTTTGTTATCTATCTTATTTTCGGAGGAAAAAATGGCAGAACAAAAGAAGCCTCTTTTCACAAAGGGCGGCCTTATTGGCTTAATTATTGCCGTGGTAGTTCTCGTAGGAATGTACCTTGTTCCTGAAACTGAACTTATGCCACGTGCAGCAGTAAACACTGTAGGCGTTTTGGTAGCAACAATTGCTCTTCTCATTAGCAGAGCGCTCCCAATGCCAACAATCGGTATTTTACTCGTTCCACTCCTTTACTTCACAGGTGTTACACCTACAGCTCCAGGAGCATTAGCAGGATTCTCCAATGCTACAACATGGTTTATCTTCGCTTCCTTCGGTATCACAGCTGCTCTTGTTAACACACCACTCGCAAAGAGAATGATGCGTTGGGTTATCAGAACATTTGGTAAGACAACATCTGGCGTTCTTCTTGCAATTATGCTCGTAGCAGGAATCTTCTCTTCTATTATGTCCAACCTTCCTGTAGTAGCAGCATTCCTTCCACTCGCAGATCAGTTCATTAAGCTCTTCCCAGAAGGAGAAAGCAGAACAAAGACAGCTTGCGCATTCATGATCGGTGTTCCAATTGCCGGCATGGCTGGTGGCGTTATGACACCTGCAGGTGCAGCTATCAACGTAATGGTTATGGATAGACTTGCAACAGCAACAAACGGAGCTATCAACATTACTTTCCTTGCATGGATGGTAATTGGTATTCCTCTTGGTCTTGCAACAATCCTCTTCTCCTGGTTCTTCCTTAACAAGGTATATAAGCCAGCACAGCTTTCCCAGGAAGAAATCAATGACTATCTTGATACACTTCAGGTAGAAGATAAGCTCTCTCCAGCAGAAATCAGAGTTATCCTCATCGTTGTTGTAATGTTCGTACTTTGGATTCTTTCCACATGGTTCAAGTACCTCAACACAACAATCGTTGCTATGACAGGACTTCTCTTCCTCATTCTCCCTGGAATCGGCGTTATGACTGTTCCACAGTTCTTCAAGGAAGTTAACTGGAACCTCTTCCTCGTATTCGGTTCCCTTACAACACTCTCCGCTACACTTTCTTCCAACGGAGTTGTAAAGGCTATCGTATCCGTAGTAGGCGGACTCAACATTGGAAACGTAAACCCATTCATCCTTGCATTCTGCATCACAATTATTGCTTGGGTATTACTTCTCCTCATGCCAATCGGAAACTCTCTCACAAACCAGCTCTCAGTTCCACTTATCGCTGTTTGCCTTGGTCTTGGAATCGACCCAGTAGTTGCAGTAGTATCCTTACTCTTCTGCGGACTCTGCGCATTCATGATTCCACTCGATGTACTTCCACTTATGGCATATAACTATGGTTACTACACAGTAGCAACACAGGTTAAGTCCACAGTTCCAATTTGTCTCTTCATTTCTGTAATCACAGCAATTTGGATTCCAGTTTGCACAGGCTTCGGACTTTGGTAAATAATCCGCGTTAAAATTAACTATAGCGAACAATCAAAAAAGAAAAGGCACCCTTCATTCGCAGGGTGCTTTTTCTTTTATAATTATATTTATTAAATTTTAAAGTTATTAGATTTCTACCTTAAGAATCTTCTTCTTACCCTTCTTTAAGATAATGTATCCATCCTTAAAGTCTGCTGCAGTGAGTACAAGCTTTGTATCTGTAACCTTTTCATCGTTCATTGTAAGGCCACCTTGCTGGATAGTTCTAAAGCCTTCTCCATTAGATGGAACCATTCCAAGTTCTCTAATAAGGTTTACAATACCAATACCTTCAGCTGGGAGTTCAATCTTTACAGATGGCATGGAATCAACATCTCCGCTACCAAATGCAGCTCTAGCCTGTTCCTGAGCCTTTGCAGCCTTTTCATCGCCATGAACAAGTCTTGTAACTTCATATGCAAGAACTTCCTTAGCGTGGTTAATTTCTTCGCCTGGAAGAGAAGCAAGACGCTTAACTTCATCCATAGGAAGGAATGTAAGCATTCTTAAGCACTTTTCTACGTCTGCGTCGCCTACATTTCTCCAGTACTGATAGAAATCGTAAACAGAGCACTTATCTT
>JAKSSI010000070.1 GCA_024403175.1 Clostridia bacterium | reverse complement strand
ATCGCTTACGAAACCTTTTGGTCCGTAGCTGCAATCTACTGTTGCAACACTTACTTCAAGACCAAGAGCCTTAAATTCTTCTTCGTAGAAGATTTCTGATTTTGTGTTAAAACCAAGCACAACGCGAGGTTTCTTTCCTAAAGCAATAAGCTTTCTTGCAAGAAGGTAGAGTGGTGGAACACCAACTCCCCCTCCAATAAGCAGCGGAGCATCTCCGCAGTCTTCAAGATTATAGCCATTGCCAAGCCCTGTTAAAACGTCGAGCTTTGTGCCTGCAGGCATCTTGCACATCATTTCTGTGCCCTTGCCTACAACTTTATAAATCAGTGTGAGAATGTTTCCTTCAACATCGCAAACTGAAATTGGCCTTCTTAAAAACAGTCCGTCTAAAAGTATGTTAACAAACATACCTGGTGCTGTAATTTCAGAAGTATCACCTTCCATGCGAACTCTATAGATAGTATCTGTGAGAGCGATGTTTTCTGTAATTGTAAAAATACTTTGCTTCATAATCTTATGCGTCAATTGTTGAAATTGTCAGTGTAGATTCTTCAAGTACGTCGAGAAGAACTCTAACTGTATCAAGAGCAGTAAACATTGTGATGTTGTTTTCTGTTGCGAGCTGACGAATCTTAGCACCGTCTGTTGCCTGGCTTACTTCCTGAATATCTCTTGTGCTAATGATGTAAGCAAGGTGACCCTGACGAATTGCATCTGGAATTTCGTTAGCATCTTCGCTAATCTTCTTAAGAATCTTTGTACGGATTCCGTTTTCCTTAAGGAACTTACCTGTTCCTTCTGTTGCCTGAATATTGAAACCAAGCTGATAGAATCTTCTGATGAGTGGAAGAGCTTCAGCCTTGTCTGCATCAGCAATTGTTACGAATACTGTTCCGTAGTTCTTAAGTGTAAGGTTAGCAGCCTGAAGAGCCTTAAAGAGAGCACGGTTGAGCTTGTTGTCATAACCGATAGCTTCGCCTGTAGACTTCATTTCAGGTGAGAGATATGCATCAAGTCCCTTAATCTTGTTGAAGGAGAATACTGGAACCTTTACATAGAATCTATTCTTTTCTTCTGGATAGAGCTTGAAGATGCCCTGTTCCTTTAAGGACTTTCCAAGGATTACTTCTGTTGCGATATCTGCAAGAGAATAACCTGTAGACTTGGAGAGGAATGGAACTGTTCTTGAAGATCTTGGGTTTACTTCGATGATGTATACGTTTTCCTGTGGGTCAACGATGAACTGAATGTTGTAAAGACCCTTGATTCCGATTCCAAGACCAAGCTTCTTTGCGTACTGGAGAATGATTCCCTTTACCTTATCGGAAATGGAGAATGATGGATATACGCTGATGGAGTCGCCGGAGTGAACGCCTGTACGTTCTACGAGTTCCATGATACCAGGTACGAATACATCCTGTCCGTCGCAGATAGCATCAACTTCAACTTCCTTACCGAAGATGTACTTGTCTACGAGTACTGGCTTGTCTTCGTCGATTTCTACTGCAGTCTTGAGGTAGTGAACAAGCTGTTCCTGATTTGCAACAATCTGCATTGCTCTTCCGCCGAGTACGAAGGAAGGACGAACAAGAACTGGATATCCAATTTCTTCTGCAGCCTGAATACCGTCTTCAATCTTTGTTACAGCTCTACCCTTTGGCTGTGGAATGTTAAGGGAAACAAGAACCTTTTCGAAGCTGTCTCTGTTTTCAGCTCTTTCGATAGCATCGCAGTCTGTTCCGATAATCTTTACTCCTCTATCTACGAGTGGCTGTGCAAGGTTAATTGCTGTCTGTCCACCAAGGGAAGCGATAACGCCTTCTGGATTTTCGAAATCGAGAATAGCCATAACATCTTCTGGTGTGAGTGGTTCGAAGTAGAGTTTATCAGCTGTTGTATAGTCTGTGGATCCTGTTTCGGGGTTGTTGTTAATGATGATTGATTCATAGCCAGCTCTTGCAATTGTCTGAACTGCATGAACTGTGGAGTAGTCGAATTCTACACCCTGACCGATTCTGATAGGACCAGCACCGAGTACTACAATCTTCTTCTTATCGCCAAGTCTGGATTCGTTCTTTCCTGTGTAGGAGGAATAGAGGTATGCGATGTACTTTCCTGTGTGGAGAGTATCTACCATTCTAAAGATTGGAACAATGCCCTGCTGCTTTCTTGTCTTGTAGATTTCTACTTCGTCGCAGTTCCAAAGCTTTGCAATGTACTTATCAGCGAAGCCCATAATCTTAGCTTCCTTAAGTACTTCAATGTTGTTTCTATTTGAAGCAAGCTTAACTTCCATATCTACGATGCTCTTGAAGCATTCGAGGAAGAGCTCTGTAATCATTGTTACCTTGTGGAGTTCTTCGATAGAAACGCCACGTCTTAAAAGTTCGAAGATAGCGTATACGCTATCGTCCTTTGTATCCTTGATATAGTCGAGGAGCTGTTCGCTTGTGCAACCATCAAACTTTGAATGATGGAAGTGGCAAACACCTGTTTCAAGAGATCTTACAGACTTGAGGAAGCATTCGGAAAGTGTAGCACCGATGCCCATTACTTCGCCTGTAGCTTTCATCTGTGTGCTAAGTGTGTTTGGAGCCATTGGGAACTTGTCGAATGGGAAACGTGGGAACTTAGCTACGATGTAATCAAGGCTTGGTTCGATTGCTGCTGTGCCGCCTGCAACTGGAATATCTTCAAGGAGCATACCCATAGCAATCTTTGCTGTAACTCTTGCGATTGGATAACCACTTGCCTTAGAAGCAAGAGCAGAAGAACGGGATACTCTTGGGTTTACTTCGATGAGGAAGTATTCGGAAGAAGTTGGGTTTAATGCAAACTGTACGTTGCAACCACCTTCAATCTTGAGTTCTCTAATGATCTTAATAGCGGAATCGTTGAGCATCTTAAGATCGTGATCGTTTAAGGAGAGGATTGGAGCTACTACGATGGAGTCGCCTGTGTGAACACCAACTGGGTCTACATTTTCCATACCGCAAATTGTGATTGCGTGGTCTGCGGAGTCTCTCATTACTTCAAATTCGATTTCCTTGTAGCCTCTAACACTCTTTTCAATAAGAACCTGGTGAACTGGAGAAAGCTTAAATGCGTTAAGACCGATTTCAACAAGTTCTTCTTCGTTGTAGGCAAAGCCGCCGCCTGTACCACCGAGTGTGAATGCTGGACGAAGAACTACTGGATAGCCGATTCTAAGAGCAGCTTCCTTTGCTTCTTCGATGGAGTAAGTAATTTCAGATGGAATTACAGGTTCGCCGATGGACTGGCACATTTCCTTAAAGAGTTCTCTGTCTTCTGCACGTTCAATACTGTCTGCAGGAGTACCAAGAAGCTTTACGCCGCATTCCTTAAGAATACCCTTCTTATCGAGCTGCATTGCGAGGTTAAGACCTGTCTGTCCGCCGATACCAGGAACGATTGCATCAGGTCTTTCATAACGAAGGATCTTTGCGATGTATTCAAGAGTAAGAGGCTCCATGTACACCTTATCTGCAATAGTTGTATCTGTCATGATTGTTGCAGGGTTGGAGTTACAAAGAATTACTTCGTATCCTTCTTCCTTGAGTGCAAGGCAAGCCTGTGTGCCTGCATAGTCAAATTCTGCTGCCTGTCCGATAACGATTGGACCAGATCCGATGATGAGGACCTTTTTAATGTCTGTTCTCTTTGCCATTTTGTTTTACCTATCCTATCCTAAAAACTTCTTTACCGTTAAATACGGTGAGTTTACATTGACCAAATAATTTTTCTCCGTCGAATGGTGTTGCATGACCCATTGAGAGGAGCTTAGATGAATCTAAAACATATTCTTCATCTAATTCCCATACGGAGTAATCGTCGCCCAAAGGAATTCCAAATCTTTTTCTTGGAGCTGTTGTAAGCATTTCGATTATTCTATCTAAGCTTACGATGCCTGGTTTAACCAGCTTTGTATAGAGCACTGGGAATGCAGTTTCTATGCCTGTGATACCGAACGGACTTCCGTTAAATCCCTTGCTCTTTTCTTCAGCACTGTGAGGTGCATGGTCTGTAGCTATCATATCGATAGTGCCATCTATAACACCTTTTAAAAGCGCCTGCTTATCTATAGCACTTCTTATAGGAGGAGCCATTTTGAATCTGCCCTCTTCTTTAAGCATGCTGTCGTCTAATACGAGATAATGAGGAGCTGTTTCGCAGGTGATGTTTACACCGTCTGCCTTTGCCTTTCTTATAAGCTCTACACTTTCTTCGCAAGAGATGTGGCATACGTGGTAAGCGCAACCCGTTTCTTTTGCAAGTGCAATATCTCTTTCGATTTGCTTCCATTCACTTGCTGCAGGAATGCCAACGTAGCCATGAGCTTTTGCAAATTCACCGTCGTGCATAACACCTTTATTGTTGAGGCTGTTATCTTCGCAGTGAGCTGCAAGCACTTTTCCGAGAGCTTTTGCCTTTAGCATTGCAGAAAGCATCATCTCTTCTGACTGAACGCCTTTACCGTCGTCGGAGAAAGCTATTGCCTGCGGTGCCATGCCTTCCATATCGGCAAGTTTTTCACCAAGCTCTCCTACGGTAATTGCAGCGTATGGATAAACTGCAATTGCAGCATCTTTATTTATTATGTCTAGCTGGAGTTTTAAGTTCTCCACGCTGTCTGGAACAGGATTTAGATTTGGCATTGTGCAAACCGCTGTATATCCTCCAGCCGCTGCTGCCATACTACCTGTTTTTATTGTCTCTTTGTATGAGAAACCTGGTTCTCTAAAGTGCACATGCACATCGCAAAAGCCAGGAAAACGCATAGTTGCCATTAAAGGCTCCTTTCAACAAAAAACGGTCTTGCAGATAATCTGCAAGACCGAAAGTTACGCAAAATATGGATGCACTGCACCCCTTATATTTGTTCTTTTCAACCTTGCTGATATCTCTGTATCAACTTAAAGATTTACCGACAAATATAATACCACAATTCGTGTTTTTTCTCAACCCAATTGTGCGCTTATTATTCATATTTTTCTATCCATTTATTGTCATTTGGCTCAAATTTTACATTTCTGTAAGCCTCAATATCAAGTCTTACATCATCGACAACCTCAGCCCTCCAGTCAGAGTGGATTTCGCCATTCTGCTTGATGAGAATATCATAAAGGATATGGTATGTTTTCCCATCTTCTTCATCCTTTTCAACGATAGTTGAGTAAGGAAGTGTCTTATGGTAAACAGTTTCAAGGCCCTTATAGTCGAAATGGAAACCGCAGCGCATTCTGCAGCCATCAAGGCCTTTGTATTCTGCAACGGACATAAGATCTTGAATAATCTTATCTGTATCCTTTTCGTAAAGATTGTCAGGAGTTGTTGCAGTATAGTCAAATCTGTACTGAATATTTGCTCCAGGAATCTTCATGAAACGTTCCATGAATGGAACTAGTCCGTCTCTATCGTAGTCTTTAAAGAGCACACAGTTGATTCTAAATGGTACAGGAAGCTTTTCAAGCAAACTGTCGTTAGACTCAACAGTGAAGTGCTGCATATGTCTTGAAATATTAATGCAGGTAATCTTGTCCTTGTGCTTTGTAGCAAAGGCAATTACATCTTCTTCTGTCTGTGTTTTAGATACTGGCAGAGTTGTGTTGATAAACACTCTATGAGTTGGCTCTATAGCATCTAAAAATTCAGAAAGCACTTCAAGATTAGCCATAGGTTCTCCGCCGGTGAATACAAAATCACACTTAGGAGTAATAGAACCCATAAGCTTAATACTTTCTAAGATCTTCTCCTTAGAGAAGCCTTCCATGTCCTTATATTCCTGCTTATTGATGCAGAATGGACAGTTATTCTTACAGTCGTATGGAACGAATACTGTAACAGTAGCTCCGCCTTCGCGTGTTTTGTAAAGTACTTGTGAATCCATTAATCCTCTCTTAATACCTTTCGATACATATTTGACCACTAATAGTTAGCGTTCAACTGATTATAACCCCTTAAATATTACAAAACAAGGCTATAAGATTGTTAACTTTTTACTCAACTGTTACAGATTTAGCAAGATTCTTTGGCTTATCGATGTCGCAGCCATTCTTCTTAGCTACATAGTAAGCAAAGAGCTGGAGTGGAATAACTTCGATTACAGGCATAAGGATTGGGTCGGTATTTGGAACTGTAAGTACTTCGTCTGCTTCCTTAAAGATCTGCTTGTTTCCTTCTAAGGATACTGCAAGAACTTCTGCACCTCTTGCCTTTACCTGCTGAATGTTGGAAACAGTCTTATCAAAGAGTGCTTCATGGCAGCAGAGCGCAAGCACAAGCTGCCCCTCATCGATAAGAGCAATTGTGCCGTGCTTAAGTTCGCCTGCAGCATATGCTTCAGAATGAATGTAGGAAATTTCCTTAAGCTTAAGAGATGCTTCAAGACCTACTGCATAGTCTAAGTTTCTTCCAATGAAGAATACAGAACCCATATCGTGATATGTATCTGCAAGTGATTCAACTCTAGAGTTAAGGTGAATTGTTCTCTGAGCTCGTTCTGGAATAGAAAGAATTTCTAATGTAAGACGCTTTGATTCTGCTTCGTCAATAGTGCCAAGCTTCTTAGCAAGCCATACTGCAAGCATATCGAAAATTACAACCTGAGTTATATAACCCTCTGTTGTAGCTACGGCAATTTCCGGACCAGCCCATGTATAGATAGGATAATCTACAAGTCTTGCAATGGAGCTTCCTACTACATTTACGATAGCCAGCGTACGGATCCCTCGTTGTTTTGCTTCGCGCAGAGCTGCAAGACTGTCTGCGGTCTCTCCGGACTGAGAAATAACCACAACAAGTCCATTCTTGTCTAACAATGGTTTTCTGTAACGGAATTCAGATGCCAGCTCTACTCTTACCGGAATCTTTGCCAGATCCTCGAATACATACTGAGCTACCATACCAACATGCCATGCAGAACCACAGGCAACGATATAAATATTGGAAATCTCACGGATTACATCTTCTGTCATACCTACTGCACTCAGATCGATCACACC
>JAKSSI010000007.1 GCA_024403175.1 Clostridia bacterium | reverse complement strand
AGACTTAAGAGAGAAAGAAACGTCGACGAAGAAGATTACTTAATACTTAAGGACAGCAATATTCTTACAACAGATAAGCTTCAGAATGCAAAGAAGGATTTAATCATTCTTCACCCACTTCCAAGAGTAAACGAAATCAGCGTTGAAGTAGATAAAGACCCAAGAGCTTGCTACTTTAAGCAGGCACTTTACGGAAAGTATATGCGTATGGCCCTTATCTTAAAACTTCTTAAGGAGGCAAAGACAATATGAATATAGATTCCATTCAGAACGGAATAGTAATAGATCATATTACTGCCGGTGAAGGCATGAAGCTTTATGAACTCTTAAAGCTCGATGAACTTGATGTTCCTATTGCCATCATTAAAAACGCTTCAAGCGGAAAGAAGCAGAGAAAAGACATTATTAAGATTGATGCTGATGTTGCAGTAAATCTTGATGTAATCGGTTTTGTAGATCCAGGTGCAACAATCAATATCATTAAAGATGGAAAGCTTGTAGAAAAGAAGACTATCGAAATGCCTGAATATCTTACAGATATTATCAAGTGCAAGAACCCTCGTTGTATTACATCTACAGAACAGGAAATTCATCACCAGTTCAAGCTTGGCGATAGAAAGAAAAAAGTGTACAGCTGTGTATACTGCGAAACTAAGGCATAAGTGAAAACCAAACAAACTTATAATTTAATATTTGTATTTTTGTTGATAGTTGCGCTCCTGATTAGTCTGGGGCGCACTTTGGCTTTCCCGAAGACTATTAATAAATACGAAAATAGATACTCGGAAAAGCTTATAAAATTGAGCGTTAATTCTTACGCTGATTCCAGTTTTCAGGACAGCGTTGAGAATGCTCTGGCCGATCAGATTCCTTTTGCCGAAAACATTAAGAAGTTATTTAACGATACCAATTCTAAACTTACTAATTGGGTTCTTAAGAATGTTTTCGGTTTTTCATTTGAAGCGGCAAATAGAGATTTTTCATTTGAGGAAATTAAGGCAGACAATTGGAAGTTCTTAAATCAGCTTCCAACAAATGGCCTTTACATATACGACACTATGCAAGTAAATGATCAAGTAACACTTGCAAGTGGACATCTTATCTATACGAACATCAGAGACTATTGGGATATAAGCGAGTGCGATAAAACCATTAATACCATTAATGAAGTAATCGCAAAGCATCCTAATGTTGATGCTTACGCATATTATGTTGAGCGTGAGTTTGAAACCGATTTTAAGAATGGTGAAAGATCTGGCGAAAGAGAATACGTTCTTGAGAATATAAATCTTCCAGATAGTCACAAATTGTTCTTTGAATTAAACGGATTCTCAGCTTTCGATAAGTATTTTTATTTAACAGATCATCATTGGAATTATTTAGGGTCGTACAAAGCTTATAGGGAGCTTACAAAGGCTATGGGCTGCGGCGAAGCAATAGAGCCAATTGGCACTGTTGATGTAGGAATCTTCTCGGGTTCAAGAGCTGCAGGTACAGGTGCATCAGACTATAAAGAAACTCTTAGGGTTTTCGAATTTAATTTCCCTAAGATGAAGGTGTCTATAAACGGGAAAGAAGCCTGGGATTATGGTATTCAGGAATCAGCCATTGCAACGGCAAAGGTGTCTGATATTACCACCATTGATATGGACTATATGTATTTCTACGGTTTTGATAACGGAGAAACTGTTTTTGAAAATGCAAATGGAAACGGTAAGAATATTCTTGTTATAGGAGATTCATTCGATAATGCCATTCTAAAAATGCTTGCATCAAATTACAGCAAACTTTATTCTGTAGACCTTAGATATTATAAAGAATACTTAAAACAGGACTTTAATTACGATAGTTATATATCTAACAACGAAATAGACACTATTTTGTGGATTGGAAGCAATAACTATTGGAAATAGGCTTGACTTTGAATTTTATTGTGCCATAATTGGGCATTATATGATTTTGAAAGGAGACGTAATGAAGTTAGATCCTATAGTAGTATCACTTCTTGATACAGATCTTTACAAATTTAATATGGATCAGGTTATTTTCCATAAGCACACAAACTTAATTGGAGAATATCATTTTAAGTGCAGAAATGCAGGCGTTATCTTTACAAAAGAAATGCTTGAAGAAATAAATGCTCAGATTGATCATCTTTGCACACTTCGCTTTAGAAACGATGAACTTGAATATCTTCGTTCTATTCGATTCATAAGCGATGACTATGTTGAGTTCCTTCGTCTTTGGCATCCTATTCGTGATTATGTATTTACAGATCTCGAACCAAACGGCACTCTCATTGTTAAAGTAAAGGGCCCAATGTTCTCTGCAATGCAGTTTGAAATTTATCTTCTTGAAATTATCAACGAAGTATATTTCCGCTTAAGCTATGATTATGAAATGCTTAGAAAATCTGCTGAAGAAAAACTCAATGCAAAGATTCAGGCATTTAAAGATGGAAAGTATAATTTCAAATTTGCAGAATTCGGCGCTAGAAGAAGACTTTCAAGAGAATGGCAGGATGTAGTAATTAGACGTCTTGCTGAAGAAACAAAAAGTTGCGTTGGTACTTCTTGCGTATACTTTGCTAAGAAGCACAACTTAATTCCTATCGGCACTTATGCACATGAATTTGTTCAGATGTATCAGGGGATAGATTCCATTCCTCTTGCATACACAAACTACTATGCAATGAAGGACTGGTATACAGAATATAACGGAGATAACGGAACAGCGCTTTCTGATACTCTCACAACAGATTTGTTCCTTAAAGACTTCTCTCGATCAATGGTTAATAACTATTCAGGTGTAAGACATGATAGTGGCGACCCATACGTTTGGGGCGATAAGATTATTGAACATTACAAGAAGTATGGCGTAGATCCTAAGACAAAGCAGCTTCTCTTCTCTGATAGCTTAAACTTCGATAAGGCAGAAGCTCTTTATCAGCACTTTAAGGATCAGGTAAAGGTTACTTTCGGTATTGGTACATTCTGCTCCAACGATACTTGTGTTGATGCATTAAACATTGTAATCAAGCTTCAGTACGTAAATGGCAGACCAGTTGCAAAGCTTTCGGATGCTCCTGAAAAGGCTATGTGCGACGACCCTAACTATCTTGAATATCTTAAGAGATCTGTAGCGTTCAGACTTGAAAGAGAAAAAGATAAACTTTAAATAGAAAGCATATACATGCGATAAAGCACCAGAGCTGCAAATGCTCTGGTTGCATTGTTTTTTGGAGAAAGTGAGCCCTTGCCATCAACAATTTTTTGTTCAAGAGCTGTGGCAACAGGAACTACAGCAAACTTAGAAATGCTGTCTTTATCGGTATATGTTATTTTGGATTTTGCTTCTTCGTTATCTTCTATGAAGTTACAGTAGTCGCAGGCTACAAGCGTCTTTGCGCATAAGGCAAGAACTTCTTCATTGGATGCTGCAGCATCGGCCTTAAACTTTCCGTTGTAACCATAAATGATTTCGTTATTCCATGCGGCAGCTATGTAGTCGTAGTCTGGGTCGTTTGGATTAACGTCGCCAAAGTATACCTTGTAGTTCTTGTTTGTAGTTAAGAACATCTTTCCAAGAGCTTCCATAAGAAGGCCCCTTGTTATAGGCTCATTTGGTTTAAAGTAGCCGTTTGTTTCTGCTGGAATATATTCTGTTGACGCTACAAATTCTATAGCGTCTCTAACTTCTTTTGAGAGATTTGCTATATCGAAAAGCTCTGTTTCTTTTCCTATAAGTTCGTATTTGCCTGCATGAGAAACCGGGAAGTTAATTGTTTTTGCTGATGCATCAAAATTGCCTCTTCTATTTTCTCCGCCTTCGGAATATGTTTTACCACCACCGCTATATGTGGCATATACATAGCTGTTTTCGTGTTCGCAAGGAATGCCGAAGTTTATATCTCCGTAAAGCTGTTCAATTTCTTCGTTGTCTGGGCCTTTGAAATTTATGTTGTAGATTCTATTGTTTTCTGCACGAACAATTACTTCTACAGAATTATATTCATTACAAAGCTTATTAATCTGTTCTCTAGATAGTTTTATCCAGTGTCGATCGTCGTTTAGAAGTATTTTAAGTTCCCCTGAATTACCTATCATATTTGCGATTGATGAATCTAAAGTGATAGTAACAGGTTTAGTTAAATCTACATTTCTACATTTGATAGTAAGGACTATGTTAAGGTCTTCTGTATCGCTGCTTATACCGAAAATATTTTGAAGTTTGTTCTTTTCGGCCTCGCTGTTTGAAATAATATCGTTAATGATTTTTTCGTCGATACTTGCATTGTTATTGTTTACATCAACATCAGCAGTGCTTGCCTCACTTATAGCTTTTTCAATAGCGTTTCCATTGCTATTGTAGTTAACATTAAGATACTGATCCTTTTTTAGAGTTTCAGTTTCAACTTGGGTAATTGGTTCGTCCTTTTTTGCAATTATATGAAGAGAATCTGGTCCACCTTGTTTGTTTTCTTCATACTCAACAAGCATACTACCTGATGGCTCGTTATTAATGTAAATGAGCAGGTAGTAAGTGTTGTCTGACAGCTGATAGATTTCACCAATTTGACCATCGAGCTGGCTAGAAAGGCTACTTGCGAATTTTGCAACCATAGCGCTTGATACGTTCTGATACAAATCGCTTAAGTCTGCTATATTATGGCGAGCTGTAGTTTTTTTATGTGAGGAAATAGTAAGTCCGGCCAATCCACCTATTAGTGCAAGGACAAGAACGAATGCAATGATAGCATTTCTCTTCCTAATAGAACCTTTCTTTCTGCTAAGGTCAACAAGCACCTCGTTTAATTTTTCTTCGTCAATCTGCGGTTTTGTGTTTTCAGAGTCGTCAAGTAAAGCGGCTTCTTGTTCTTCGCCGTCTATGCCTTTTAAGATTTCTTCCCAAAGGTTTTTAGCATAGCTTTCTGATATATCAAAAGCATCGCATTCAGCTTGGTTCCATTCTGTATTGAGAGGAACTTGCGTTTTACCAACTGAAAAATTCTTTCTTTTGCTCAAATAGGCCGCAGTGTTTTTTGTGGCAATCATCTGAGCCCAAACAGGAAAGCTCTCTGGGTGGTTAAGATAATTAATATTCTTAATTGCAGAAATATATGCATCTCTTACTAAAAGATGTGCGCGGCTATCATTGCCAGTCTGTTTTAAAACAGTATAAAAAATCGGCTTAAGCGTTGCTAAGTAAAGCGCATAAGCAGATGTCATGTCTCCATTTTGAGTTTGTATAGTTAGGGTTTTATAGTCAATCATGTATAGAACTAGGCTTTTTATTTGTTCTTTGCGGATTTTTCAGTATATAAAAATCCTTTTTCTTTTAGTTTTTCGCAAACTCTATCGTAAGCTGCAATGCTTGGGCATTCAAGAGTGTGAAGGTGAATGCCGTCGGTAAGTTCGGATAAAACGTGGGCTTCCTCTTGCGCACATTTTTCGCAAAATTGCTCAACGTCATATCTGGACTTTATTTGAAGCTGACCCGTAAGCTGACCATAAATTGGATGATCTACAACTACGTCTAATACGGCGCAACCTTGGTCAACACAGATTTCAAGTTCGTCCTTAGACTCTTTATTGCTATGTATGCAGGCAATTTGTCTAATGATTTTTTCTGTAGTATCTAAATTCTTTTTAGCAACATAGCCTCTAGGGGTAGAAGTTATTTCTTCTCCAGCTGCTCTAAGAAGTGCCACGTCGCCAACTATAATCTGTCTACTTACATCAAGTTTATCTGCGAGTGATGTGGCGCTTACGGCTTCTTCGGCTTTGCTTAATATTTCAATAATCTTTTTACGTCTAGTTACAGCATTCATGTCTGTCTCCATTGAATGTTATTTTGTGCAAAATTATGTCTATATTTTAACATCTAAAATTGGGAATTTCCATTGACAAATCATGCTTTTTGCCTATAATAACCTTACAGGTGTCTTGACACCTGATTATACATATTGTACATCAAATAAACAGGGGGATTACAATGGAAAAGGTTAAAGCTTTTTTTAAGAAGAAAGACGTTGAAATTTCTGCTAAACGTTATGGTATAGATGCTCTTGGCGCTATGGCTCAGGGCTTATTTTGCACGCTGCTTATAGGAACAATACTCAACACTTTAGGAACACAGTTTCATATAGGTTTTCTTGAAAATCCTATTTATCAGTCTGCAACTGAAAGTATAACTATCGGTGGTTTTGCTACTGCTATGGTTGGTTCTGCAATGGCTGCTGCAATTGGATATGCGCTGCATGCATCTCCTTTGGTATTGTTCTCTCTTATTCCTGTAGGATTTGCTACAAATAAGATGGGTGGAGCAGGTGGCCCATTAGCAGTTTTAATTGTTGCTATTGTTGCAACAGAATGCGGAAAACTTGTTTCAAAAGAAACTAAGATTGATATTATCGTTACACCAATCGTTACAATACTTGTAGGTGTTGGCTTATCATCCTTAATTGCTGCACCTATTGGTTCTGCAGCTTCTTATGTAGGAAAGATTATTATGTGGGCTACAGAACTTCAGCCGTTCCTTATGGGAATTCTTGTATCGGTTGTTGTTGGTGTGGCTCTTACACTTCCGATTTCATCTGCTGCGATTTGTGCGGTTCTTGGACTTACTGGTCTTGCCGGTGGTGCTGCTGTTGCAGGTTGCTGTGCACAGATGATTGGCTTTGCTGTAATGTCATTTAAGGAAAATGGTGTTGGTGGTCTTGTATCTCAGGGCATTGGCACATCTATGCTTCAGATGCCTAACATTATCCGCAACCCAAAGATTTGGATTGCACCAACTCTTGCATCTGCAATTACTGGTCCTTTAGCAACTTGCGTATTTAAGATGACTATGAACGGTGCGCCTGTTTCCTCTGGTATGGGTACTTGTGGTCTTGTTGGTCAGATTGGTGTTTACACAGGTTGGATTAACGATATCTCCGCTGGCACAAAGGCTGCTATTACGGGTTTTGACTGGGCTGGACTTATCCTTATCTGTTTCGTGCTTCCTGCAATTCTTAGCGTTGTTTTCTGCGAGATCGAAAGAAAGCTTGGCTGGATTAAAGAAGGCGACTTAAAACTCTAATTTATATTTGTAACATCAAAAAGACATTTTATATTTCCTAGAGGACACGCTTGCGCTAAGCGGGGGCCCCAACAGCGGTTCTGGGGTTCTTCCATCGCCTGCGGCTCGGAACAACCAAGAACCGGTATCCCCGATTTGTCCTTACGGAAAACATAAAATGTCTTTTTTAGTGCAGTAAAAATCCCAACAATAATCGGTTTAACGAGGAGGACTTCGCTAGCGCTTTTGAACAAGAATCTACGAATATTTTGGAGCTAGCTGCGCTCACCCGTTTGTGAGCTATCAGGCAGCGACGCGACAATAAAAAAATGGATTCGCAGTTCAAAAAAAGCGGGCCGCCGAGAAACCGATTATGTTGGGATTTGAATTATTCAATGCCGTTCTGCATCTTGCAGCCTTTGATAAGGTGCTGAGCAAGAAGTCCTGTTGTGATTGGCCCTGTGCCGCCGCCGCAACCAGGGGTTGCACTTGTAATCATTGCACAAGCATCTTTGCATTCTTCAAGGCAGTCGCCAGTTCTAATCTTCTTACCGTTTTCATCTAATACAAACTGCTTATTTTCATCTTTCTTCTGAGCCATTGCAATGTCGATAACAATTGCATCTGGTCTAAGCATATCTGGCTTTAAAACTCCGTAAACGCCGCAGCCTGTAATTACAATGTCTGATTTTAAAGTGTAATCCTTAACAGACTTTGTGAAGATGTGGCAAATGGAAACTGTTGCAAATTCGTTTGTAAGCATAATTGCAAGAGGCTTTCCGAATACGTTGGAGTTATTGATGATTGTAATGTCCTTGCCTTTAACGTCAATCTTGTAGTACTTAAGAAGTTCCATTACGCCTTCTGCTGTGCAAGGGAAGAATCCTTTTTCGTCCATAATCATCAGCTTTCCGAGGTTTGTTGGATTTAAAGCGTCTGGATCCTTTTCTGGAGCAAGAATGTATTTAATTTCATCTTCGTTAATCTGTGGAGGGAGAGGTTTAAAGATAAGAACGCCATTAATTATCTTGTCTACATTTGCTTCTTTAATCTTTGCCACGAATTCATCCTGGGCTACATCTATAGGGAATACAACGGATTTTACTTCAATCTTGCTGTTAGCCATATTCTTGATGATGCTCTTTTCATAGGATATGCTGCCTGGGTCTTCGCCTACTCTAAAGATTGCTAGAGTTGGTGTAATGCCTTTAGCGATAAGCATTTCTGCATCTTCTAATACTTTTGCCAGCATTGCTTGGCTTACTTCTTTTCCGCTTAATAATGTAGCGCTCATGTTTTCCTCCGATTATTCTAGTTCTTTATTCAAAAACCTGTGGTTTATTAATAATTTGTAACTCAATAATATTACCAATCTTACTTAAATCATTCAAGTGGGCAATAGAATGCTTTCCATAAAGCCGACTTTGTGAAATGGTCGTCATATAAAGCGAATTAAAAAAGCGCTTTTTTGTTATAATGTTCGTGATATGCCGAACTATAAATAAATGGAAATGCAAAAATCGGCATTCTGATTCGTTAAAAATTGCAGTAAAAATGTCTAATTTATATAATTAAAGTGCCAGTATCTGCAAGATATTTTGGTGCCGAATTTTTAGGTATTTGGATATTAATCCGGAAAGAGAAACAACATGAAAAAAGTAGCTGTAATTATGGGTAGTGACAGCGATTTACCTGTAGTAAAGAAAGCAACAGACCAGCTTAAAGAGCTTGGTATTGAATTTGAAGCGCATATTTATTCTGCGCATAGATGTCCTGCAGAAGCTGCAGCTTTTGCATCTGCTGCAAAGGATAATGGATTTGGCGTAATTATTGCATTTGCCGGAATGGCTGCTCATTTAGCAGGTGCTATGGCTGCAAACACAACACTTCCTGTAATTGGAGTTCCATGCAAGAGTGCGGCTCTCGATGGAATGGACGCTCTTTTAGCAACAGTAATGATGCCTTCTGGCGTTCCAGTTGCTACAGTAGCAATAGATGGAGCAAAGAATGCTGCACTTCTTGCAGCTCAGATTCTTGCTCTTGGCGACGAAACCCTTGCAAAGAAGCTTGAAGATAAGAAATCTGCTGACAAGGCTGCAGTACTCGCTAAAGATGCATCAGTTAACGAAAAGCTTTAGATATATTTGAAACACTAAGAGGAAAACAAACATGGGCGGATTTTTCGGCGCAGTAGCTAAGCGCGATATAGTTTTAGACGTGTTCTTTGGAACCGACTATCACAGCCATCTTGGAACAAACAACGCAGGTATGGCAATCTGGAATGCAGAAAAGGGCATGGACAGAGAAATTCACAACATTAAGAATTCTCCATTCAGAACAAAGTTTGAAGATGATCTTAATAAGTTCTCAGGCACATGCGGTATTGGTTGCATTTCCGATAGCGACCCACAGCCACTTCTTTTCACTTTAAGAGGCGGTACAGTTGCTATCACAACAGTAGGACTTGTAAATAATGCAGATGAACTGCTTAGAACACACTTCCTTGAAAAGGGTCATCATTTTATGACAATGAGTAACGGCAAAGTTAATGTAACAGAACTTGTTGCTGCTCTTATTAACGAAAAGGAAGACCTTGTTGAAGGTATCAAGAATGTTCAGGAATTAGTTGATGGTTCTATGACAATGCTTCTTATGACAAACAATGGTGAAATCATTGCTTGCAGAGATAAGATGGGCAGACTTCCTGTTCATATTGGTAAGAGTGAAGATGGATATGCTATTTCATTCGAAACATTCGCTTATGAAAAGCTTGGTTATGTATCTCACTATGAACTTGGACCTGGCGAAGTAATGCTTATCAAGGCTGATGAATTAAAGCAGCTTGTTGCACCTCGCGACAAGATGAAAATCTGCGCATTCCTCTGGACATATTATGGTTATCCAAACTCCAACTATGAAGGCGTAAATGTTGAAGTTATGAGAAATGTTAACGGCGAAATTATGGCAAGAAAAGATAGAGAAGAAGGAATTCTTCCAGATGTAGACATCGTTGCAGGTGTACCTGATTCTGGTGTTCCACATGCTATCGGTTATGCTACAGAAAGCAATATGCCATTTAAGCGTCCGTTTGTAAAATATACACCGACATGGCCGAGATCATTCATGCCGGAAAATCAGTCAATTCGTAACAGAATTGCTAAGATGAAGCAGATTCCTGTAAAGGAACTCATCGAAAACAAGAAGCTTCTCTTTGTAGACGATTCTATCGTTAGAGGTACTCAGCTTAAGGAAACAGTTGATTTCCTCTATAGCGCTGGGGCAAAGGAAGTTCACATGCGTTCTGCTTGCCCTCCAATCATGTTTGGTTGTAAGTACTTAAGCTTCTCTAGAAGCGAAAGTGAATTGGATCTTCTTGCAAGAAGAGTTGTAAGAGAACTTGAAGGAGAAGAAGGCGACAAGCACCTTGAGGAATATGCCGATTCCTCCACAGAAAGAGGCAAGTGCATGCTTAAGAATATCTGTGAAAAGTTCGGTTTTGATTCATTAAGCTATCAGTCAATCGATGGTCTTTTAGATGCTATCGGTATTGATAAAGAACAGGTTTGTACATATTGCTGGACAGGAAAGGAATAAACAATGGCAAAATCACATTCTGCTTCTTATGCAGCAGCTGGCGTAGATATTGAAGCTGGCTACCAGGGCGTTAAGCTCATGAAGAAATTCGTAGACAGAACCATTACAGACGGTGTTGTTTCCGACATCGGCGGCTTTGGTGGTCTGTTTGCACCAGACGTAAAGGGTATGGAAGAACCTGTACTTGTTTCTGGAACAGATGGTGTTGGAACAAAGCAGCGCATTGCTCAGATTCTTGATAAGCACGATACAGTTGGTATCGACTGCGTAGCAATGTGCGTTAACGACATTATTTGCTGCGGCGCAAAACCAATCTTCTTCTTAGACTACATTGCAATCGGAAAGAACGATGCAGAAAAAGTAGCTACACTTGTTAGCGGTGTTGCAGAAGGCTGCGTTCAGGCAGGCTGCGCATTAATCGGTGGTGAAACTGCTGAACATCCTGGCGTTATGGCCGCTGATGATTACGATCTTGCAGGTTTCTCTGTAGGTATCGCAGACAAGAAAAAGATTTTAGATAGTAAGAGAATGGCAGAAGGCGATGTAGTAATTGCTCTTGCATCTAGCGGAATCCATTCCAATGGTTACTCTCTTGTAAGAAAAGTATTTGATATTGAAAATGCAGATCTTAAGTCTCCTGTAGCAGAACTTGGCGGCAAGAGCCTTGGCGAAGTTCTTCTTACACCAACTAAGATTTACGTAAAGAGCGTACTTGCTGCTCTTGAAGTTTCCGACGTTAAGGGTATCAGCCACATTACTGGTGGCGGCTTCTATGAAAACGTTCCAAGAAGCATTCCTGATGGACTTTGTGCAAAGATTGATAAGGCCGCAATTAAGGTTCCTGCAATCTTTAACTACCTCCAGGCTAAGGGCGATATCCCTGAAAGAGATATGTATAACACATATAACATGGGTGTTGGCATGATTATGATAGTTTCTAAGGAAACTGCAGATGCTGCAATCAAGGCGCTTAAGGATAACGGCGAAGACGCATATGTAATCGGCGAAATCGTTAAAAACGAAGAAGAAAAGGTAATTCTCTAATGGAAAAGGCTAGAATTGCAGTGCTGGTTTCCGGCGGCGGAACAAATCTTCAGGCAATACTTGATGCACAGGGCAGTGTTATAACAAGCGGCAGTGTAGAACTTGTTTTCTCAAATAAAGCTGATGCTTATGCTCTTGAACGTGCAAAGAATGCTGGAGTTGAAAGTGCCGTTCTTAAGAGAAAAGATTTCGAAAGCAACGAGGCTTACGACTTAGCTTTAGGAAACCTTCTTGAAGAAAAGAATATAGACGTTATTGTACTTGCCGGATATTTAAGAATACTTACAGAAGGCTTTACAAAACGTTTTGAAAAAAGAATTATTAACATCCATCCATCTCTTATTCCATCTTTCTGTGGTCAGGATTTTTATGGACTTAGAGTTCATGAAGCTGCACTTGCAAAAGGTGTAAAGGTGAGCGGTGCAACTGTTCACTATGTAAATGAGATTCCAGATGGTGGAGAAATAATAGCCCAAAAGGCAGTTGAAGTTCTTCCTGGAGATACTCCAGAAGTTCTTCAGAGAAGAATTATGGAACAAGCCGAATGGATACTTCTTCCTCAGGCTACAGAAATGGTTTGCAATAAGATTATCAGCGAAAGGTAAAAAGACAAATGACAGATTTTCTTGAATTTTTAAAGAATACAAGTTATCCAGGAAGAGGAATTCTTGTAGGAAAAGATACAGTTTATTATTTCATTATGGGACGTTCTGCAAACAGCAGAAACAGAATCTTCACAAAGACTGAAGACGGCATTAGAACAGAAGCTTTCAAGCCTGAAGAAATGCAGGATCCATCTCTTGTTATCTATCATCCAGTAAGAACAATGGACGGAAAACTCATTGTTACTAACGGCGACCAGACAGATACAATCAAGGATATGGGTTGCTTCAGAAAAGCTCTTATGACAAGAGAATATGAACCAGATGCTCCAAACTTCACATCTAGAATTTCTGCAATTATGAACGAAGATGGAAGCTTTGAAATTTCTATTTTAAAGCACAAGGATGGCACATGCTTAAGAGAATTCTTCTGCTATGAAAGCTGTCCAGAAGGAAAGGGTTATTTCATCAGCACATATCAGGGTGATGGAAATCCACTCCCAGCATTTGCTGGCGAACCAATGGAAGTAACACTTCCAACTGCAGACGAAGTATGGAATGCACTCAATGCAGACAATAAGATTTCTCTTTACGCAAATGTAAAGGGCGAAGTTAAGATTTATAACAAGAACCTGGGGGACTAAAAACATGAACGAATTTCAACTTAAGTACGGATGCAATCCAAATCAGAAACCAGCAAGAATTTTTATGAAGGACGGAAGCGAACTTCCAATTAAAATGGTAAATGGTCGTCCTGGTTTTATTAATCTTCTTGATGCACTTAACTCTTGGCAGCTTGTTAAGGAACTTAAGGAAGCTACAGGTCTTCCAGCTGCAGCAAGCTTTAAGCATGTATCTCCAGCAGGTGCTGCTGTAGGTACACCACTTACAGATATTGAAAGACATATTTATTTCGTAGAACCAGAAGCAGAAATTTCCGATATCGCTGCTGCTTACATTAGAGCAAGAGGATCCGATAGACTTTGTTCTTTCGGTGACTGGGCTGCACTTTCCGACGTTTGCGATGCAGCAACAGCTACATACCTTAAGTATGAAGTATCCGACGGTATCATTGCTCCTGGATACACAGAAGAAGCTCTTGAAATTCTTAAGACAAAGAAGAAGGGCAACTACAATATTATCGAAGTAGATCCAAACTATGTATGTGCTCCACTCGAAACAAAGGATGTATTCGGAATTACATTCGAACAGGGTCACAACAACTTTGCAATCAATGAAGAACTTCTTTCCAACGTTGTTACAAAGAACAAGGAACTCACAAAGCAGGCTAAGATTGATATGATTGTTGCTCTTATCGTTCTTAAGTACACACAGTCCAACTCTGTATGCTACGTAAAGAATGGTCAGGCAATCGGTGTTGGTGCTGGTCAGCAGAGCAGAATTCACTGCACAAGACTTGCAGGAAGCAAGGCTGATAACTGGTATATGCGTCAGAATCCAAAGGTACTCGGACTCCAGTTTGTTGATGGAATCGGTAGACCAGACAGAGACAACGCTATTGATATCTACACATCCGATGAATACGAAGATGTTCTTGCAGAAGGAACATGGCAGAAGATTTTCAAGGTTAAGCCAGAAGTTCTTACAGCTGAAGAAAAGGCTGCATGGATTGCTACACAGACAGACCTTACAGTTGGTTCTGATGCATTCTTCCCATTTGGCGACAATGTAGAAAGAGCAAGAAAGTCCGGAGCTAAGTATATTGCTCAGCCTGGCGGCTCTGTAAGAGATGATCTTGTTATTGAAACTGCTGATAAGTACGGTATTGCAATGGCATTTACAGGAATGAGATTATTCCACCACTAAAGATATGAAAGTATTAGTAGTCGGCGGCGGCGGACGCGAACACGCCATTATTAAAAAAGTAAAGCAAAATCCAAAGGTTGAACAAATCTTTGCAGCACCTGGAAACGGTGGTATTGCAGCAGATGCTACATGTGTTGCAATCGACGCAAAGAACATTGATGCAATTGCTGAATTTGCTGTTAAAGAAAAAATAGATTATTCTAACAATAGCTTTATTGATAAAGCATTTACTCTTTCA
>JAKSSI010000069.1 GCA_024403175.1 Clostridia bacterium | reverse complement strand
CGGAGATAATTCGTAATTAAGATTTGCACCAGCAAGCATACCAATTGCATTTTCTTTGCTCTTCTCCATTAAATCTGGAACTGTAGTCTTGTTGCTGTTAATCTTCTTAAGTTCTTCTGCAGAATATTTTGGCTGAATATTTAAGTACTGAAGAACTTCCTGCATAATGGCCTTTGCGCAAGGAGCCGCAGTCTGAGAACCGTAAATCTTTCCCTTAGGAGAGTCTACTAAAACCAGCATTACAAACTTAGGATCTTCAATTGGCGCAACCCCTATAAAGGATGAGAAGAAGTCTTTATCAGAATAACCACCAACTGTAGGCTTACTTGCTGTACCAGTCTTTCCGCCGATTCTGTAACCAGGAATCTTTGCACTTCCTGCACCACCCTCTTTTACTACGAGTTCCATAATTGAGAGTATGTCGGATGCAGTTTGAGCAGAAACAGAAACGCCTGTAACTTTAGGATTAAACTGATTTACGATATTTCCCTGAGAATCAATCATATGATCAAGGAAATGTGGTTGCATTACATAGCCACCATTTGCCAAAGAAGAAATGGCTGTAATAAGGCTGATAGGTGTTACAGAAATACCCTGACCATAAGCCATTGTTGCAAGCTCTACAGGACCTGCCGCATTATCAGCATAAATAATATTTGAGCCTTCGCCTGGATAGTCTATGTTAGTCCTTGCAGTTAATCCAAAAGCATCTAAACCTTCGTAGTAGTTCTTAAGACCAATTCTTTGAATCAGCTGAACCATTACTGGGTTGCAGGAGTTTTCAACTGCCTGCTGAAGTGTTTCTACGCCGTGAACTCTTGGATAGTACCAGCACTTAAGAATTCTATCTTTAACTTTTATGGAACCGTTGCAAGTAAACTTTTCGCCAAGTCTTGTAACGCCTGTATCAAGAGCAATGCTTGTTGTAACAAGTTTGAATGTAGAACCTGGCTCGAAAGTATCACTTATGCAGAAGCATCTCCAACGCTTAAACCAGTAGTTTACCTTTTCCTGATCTGTCATCTGATCAAAGGCCTTTTCATCTCCAGGTGCTGCCGCACGCGGAAGATTTGGGTCGTAATCGTTGGTCTGAGCCATGGAAATAATGGCACCAGTTTTAGGATCCATCATCAGGCAAATAAGTCTTGAAGCACCTGTAGTCTTCTTAAACTCATCAAGCTTTTCTTCGACAATGTACTGAATGTGTTCGTCAATTGTTGTTACTAATGTGTATCCGTCTTCAGCATCGTAGTACTTACTGGATGCATAAACCAAAGAACTGTTATTCTTATCTTTTCTTGTAATATATCTGCCGTTTATACCGGAAAGATATTTATTGTAATAGCTTTCTAGGCCGTTCTGCCCCACGTTATCGTCGTTTGTAAAACCAACTACATGAGAAGCAAACATACCAAACGGATAGCTTCTGCTGGAGTCCTCAACAATTTCGATACCCTTAAGCTTTTCGTCTCTAACCTTTGCTGCAGTAGAAGCATCTACATACTTTTTAATCTTTACAAGAGTTTTGTCAGAAGTAATTGTCTTGTAAACGTCTTCTGCATCAAGCTCTAAAATTGCAGCAAGAGTAGCTGCTTCAGCTCTAGCATTACCTTCTATTTCAGCATCAGACTTGCCATTTTTCTTAACTGTTGAAGGTCTTACCCAGATAGTGTTCTTTGTAACACTGGCTGCCAGCTGCTGACCCGTGCGACCTAAAATCTCACCTCTGAGCGCAGAAACAGAGCTGTCTATGGTCTGTTGCTTTAAAGCTTTTTGCACATACCAGTCAGCTCGAACTATCTGAATCCATCCAAGTTTTGCGATTAAAAGTACAAAAAGTATCATAAAAAACGCAAAAACCCAGAGCAATCTGTCTTTATTTATATGTTTATCGTTCTTTTCTTTCATTCAAAAATAAAAAAAGCGGCGCAGGTGTTTTCCCGCGCTCGACTTTATCTATATGCTATTTCTCTTAATGCAACTGCAAGATCATGAACCCCGTCTTCTTGGGTTCCTGTTTCAAGGTAGACTATTTCATCAAAACTCGGATACACCAAGCCCATCTCTGTGGCTTTGGCTTGAAGATTGGAAAGAGTATTAGCACTCTTTATCTCAACTTCAAGATTTCTCTTAGTCCACTGAGAGTCCTGGATCTTGTTATTTATTGAGTTGATGTCGTACTGAATGGATGTTGAAAGTGCTGTAAGCCACACAAGACTTAAGCATAAAAGTGCTATCCCAATCAGAGCCACGAATGTACTGGTTCTACCTTTTAATACTTTCATATTTTTTCTATTATCCTCAATTTAGCGCTACGCGATCTGGGATTCCGCTCCAGTTCTTTTGCGTCTGCAACGCTCGGTTTGTGTGTAACCTTCTTAATATCAGGAACTTTGCCACAAGCACATATCGGTAATTCCGGTGGACATGTGCATGGATTTAACCTTTGTGCAAAAGTTTCTTTAACTATTCTGTCTTCTAAAGAGTGGAAAGTGATTATTGCGAGTCTTCCACCCGGAGCCATTACATCTACAAAATCCGTTACCGCTCTTCTTAGATGACCAAGCTCATCGTTTACCTCTATACGAATCGCCTGGAAGGTACGTTTTGCAGGATGCGGGCCATCTCTTCTTGCTGCCGCAGGCATTGCAGCCTTTATGATGTCAACAAGTTCGAAAGTGGTCTTTATTGGCTTTTTATTTCTTTCCTTTACGATGAACTGAGCAATTCTTGCAGCCCATTTTTCTTCACTGTAATCCTTAATTATCTTTGCGAGTTGATCCTGGGAATATTCGTTTACAACTATCTCAGCTGTGAAGCTGTCTTCGGCATTCATTCTCATGTCCAAAGGAGCATCGTGCATATAAGAGAAACCTCTTTCAGGATTATCTAGCTGGAAGGATGAAACTCCTAAGTCTAGAAGAGCTCCGTCTAAAGCCGGAATATTGAGTTCCTGAAGAACTAGCTTTATATCTGAGTAGTTGCTATGAACAAACTGTTTTTCACAACTGTATTTTTCAAGTCTTTGCTTTGCTGCATTTAGAGCGTCGGTATCTCTATCTATGCCTATCAGCATTCCGTTTCCGTTTAGGGCTTCGCAGATTCCACTGCTGTGACCCGCGCCGCCTAAAGTGCCGTCTGCATAGATTTTTCCCGGTCTAATGTTTAGGCCTTCGAGTACTTCGTCATACAGTACAGGTACGTGTGAGAATTCCATACTTTATACCTGATATGTATCGCTGAACTTTTCAAGGTCTTCAGAAGAAAGCTGACCGCCTGTTTCATCTGTGTCGTAAACTTCCTTAGCCCAAACTTCGATTCTGTCCAGCATACCGATAGTTACTAAGTCTTTTTCTATATGAGCAAGCTCTCTATATCTTGCGGAAAGAACCATTCTTCCCTGCTTGTCGATTTCTACTTCTGTAGCATTTGCATAAATGTATCTAAGGAATGCTCTTGCATTCTTGTCGGATCTTGGCAGCGCATTCAACTTAAGCTGCTGCTCTTCCCAAGTCTTCATTGGATACAGAATGAGACAGTTATCCAAAGATCTTGTAAGAACGCACTTATCCCCAAGTTCTTCTCTAAACTTAGCAGGAACAGCGATTCTATTCTTAGCATCTATTGAGTTTTCATAAATGCCCATCAACATTTGGATAGACTACTCCTTTCTACGCTATTCCACTTTACTCCACTTTAAAGCAAAAGTCAATATAATATAGAGAAATTTAAGGGATTTTACTCCACCAACTTTCAAAAATTTTCCGTTTTTTCCTCTTTACGGCGACCCCGCGGGAGGTTAAAATTCTAAGGAGAAGAGGTTTTTATGAGTACAGTAATAATCGCCTGCAGTTCCCTGGAGGCTTATTTAAAAATTGCACAAGAAAAAGAAGGCACAAATTACCCTGTTGTTCTGATAGACAGAAGCCACCATGTTGAGCCTAAAAGAATGAAACAAATCATTGCCGACGAAGAGAAAAAACTGCCGGCAGATGTAGATACAGTACTAGTTGCAATGGGCTTTTGCGGAGGAGTTTGGGACCAGGTAGAGTTCCCTAGAAAGACTGTAATTCCAAGGGTTGACGACTGTGTCACACTCATGCTGCAAAAGACAGATGACTATGTGGCAAATCTTAAAGAAATGGGCCACATGTACATGATGGAGATAGATCCAGATGATTTTAATATGGCAAAAATTATGCCTAATCTTGAAGAAGAATTTAAAGATATTGATATTGAGCCAGAAGAGCTCTATAGAATGTTTTTTGGGAATTACACCCACTTAGACATAATAGATACGGGCTTAAATGACTGTTATTCCGAGGAATACGTTATGAAAGCGCAAGCAAATGCCGACCTTATGGAAGTGGTGCTCGATTACACCGAAGGCAGCAATCACCTGCTTGAAAAGCTTGTTGGCGGCCGCTGGGACGAACAGTTTCTCATCGCCGAACCTGGCCACCTAATGCGCCACGGCGACTTCTTCGAGTAAAAGATTAAATAATAAAACAGACAGTATGGTTCCTCGCCGACTTGACTGACGAGTCCTGCTGAAACATCTGTTCTTTGGCCTGCTGCGGAGCAAGCGAACTCCTCGCGACGGCCAAATCACAGTGTTCAGCAACGGACTCTCTGCAAAAGTCTGCTCAAAACCATTCTGTCTGTTTTTGATTTAAATCTTATTCGTTACACGAAATCGTAGTGTCTATCTTCGTTTGGGTCAGGAATCTGAACGCGTTCGAATTCATCCCAGTGATTAAACGGAGCTGTAGCATCAATACCCATCTTGCAGGTATGAATACCATAAGTATCACGACCAAATCCCATAGAGTTTGGAACAGTCATAATGCCAGTTTCCGGACGCATTCTTGTAGACATAGCCCAGAAAATATCGGAAGGATTGAAAACGTCTACATCTTCATCAACAATGTAGCAATTCTTTAAGAACTTAAATGTAGCGAAAGCCATCATAAGAGCATTCTTGCATTCAAGTTCATACTGCTTGTGAATAGCAATGGCAGCACTTAAATAGTTACCAGTAAGCATGCAGTTAATAGCCTTTACATCAATATTGATGCTCTTAAGAGCGGCATAAAGCTGAGCTTCTCTTGTAGTTCCAAGAAGAGTAACATCGTCAATAGAACCAGCGCTAATTCCCTGAATAATAGGGTCTGGACGCATTGTAATGCAATCAATGTGGAAGATATTGTTTGGAAATACAGGAATGTAGAATTCCATGAAATCGCCAAATGGTCCTTCTGGTTCAAGTTCGCCAGGCATAATCTTACCTTCAAGAACAAGTTCTGCATCTGCAGGAACTTCAATATCAACAGTCTTGCACTTAACAAGTTCAATAGGCTTTCCAAGGAAGCCGCCGGCGATGTCAAGTTCGTCTACATCTCTTGCAGGGCCGCAAGCAGCTGCCGCAAGGATCATAGGATGCGCACCAATAACAACTGCAATTTCAAGAGGCTGATTTAATGCAACTGCTTTCTTGTAATATGCTTCAAGGTCTTGAGTTGGAGACATTCTAAGACCAGTTTTGTTCTTTCCCTTAAGCTGCATTCTTGCAAAAGAAAGATTTCTGCAACCAGTTTCAGGATCCTTTGCAATTACCATACCAGCAGTAATGTATCTGCCAGCATCCTTCTGCTTATGAACGATAAATGGGAACTGAAGAATATCAACATCTTCGCCCTTAAATACTAATTCCTGAACAGGGCCATCCTCGACCATAACCGGCTTAATAAAGTTGTTACTTCTTTCAGAGAACACCTTCATTACATCTCTAATTTCACAGCCTAAAATTCCAGCCATGAAATCTCTCTTACCGAAAATGTTGTTTATAAATCTATACTTGTAACCCTGAACATTTTCAACAAGAAGCATCTTGCCGTCTTTTTCAGCCTGCTTCATAAGGGTTGGAATTTCAAGAATCTTAGTTTCTTCTGTAACTCTTCTTAAATCGCCCTTCTGTTCGATAAAATCAATATAATCTCTTAAATCTTTTACCATTTAGTTCACCTTTTCCCAAACCTGACCAGCTGCTACGCCTACCTTTCCGCTGTGAACAGGAGGCTCTTCCAGCACACCGATAAGGCAACTATCATAATCAAATCTTACCCCTTCAAGAGTTTCATTATGGTAGTTGATAATCTTTGCAACAACCTCACCTGCAGGAACAATTACACCCGGTTCGATTAAACCGATGCAAAGTCCGCCCATATGAGCTACAGGGAAGTTTCTCTTTGTAATAATCTTCTGGTTTGTATAGTGTTCAACTTCGCCTTCAAGCATACCAAGCATTCTTAAGCAGTTCTTAATACCTCTTACTGCACGGTCCACATTATCCCAAAGGATTCTGTTTCCTGCGCCCATTTCAACCATTACGCATGGAATTCCGTTAAGAGAGCACTGAACATCGAATGCACCTGTTGTAGAGCCTGGAAGTTCGCCTGTTGCTGTTCTTAAATCTACATAGCAGTTAAATTCAGCACCAAAGTTAAGAGCTAAATCTCTTGCCATGTCATTAACCTTCTGGTCAACGCCTGCTAATGACTTATATACAGTATAAGGGCAAGCATTAACGCCGCCTAAAGCGTGCATATCAATTACATAGTCAGCGACTTCTTTTACTTCCTTAAAAAAGTGATAAGCCATCTGTTCGCTAAGCCAACCATTTGGGTTGCCAGGGAACTGCTGGTCCATATCGAGCTGATCTTCTGGAGTAAACTTATTGCTGCCTCTAACACCAAGCTGGTTGCAACCAGGGCTTGCAATAATTGTTCCCTTAAGATCCTTTGGATCTATTTCTTCCATAATCTTGTGAATGGCGAAAATGCCGGATAATTCTTCGCCGTGAACACCCGCATTAAGCCAGAAAACAGGGCCTTCCTGTTCACCGCATACGCTCATTACAGGAATCTTAACTTCTGCACAGTCTGCAAGCCATGCAGCGTGAATATAACCTTTACTCTTTTTTCCGGTTTCAACAACCATACTTCCGATTTTCATTTAGTTCACCTCTTTATTTATCCAACGAGCCACTCCAAGATTTAAACTTGTCGTATT
>JAKSSI010000068.1 GCA_024403175.1 Clostridia bacterium | reverse complement strand
ATTAGAAGGCGCTGATATCGTTGTTGGTTCCGACCCAGACTCCGACAGAATCGGGATGGCAGCTCGCGGCAAAGATGGAAAGTTTGAATTCTATCCAGGCAATCAGATTTGTGCAATGCTCATCGACTACGTTTTAATGAGAAGAAAAGATAGACTCAATGAAAAGTCTGCTCTTATCACAACAGTTGTAACAAGTGAATTCGGTTCAGACATTGCAAGAAAATATAATCTCCATGTAGATACAGTACTTACAGGTTTTAAGTTCATCGGCGAACTTATGACAAGATACAACAAAGAAGGCAAGTATGTTTGCGAATTCGGTTATGAAGAAAGCAACGGTTGCCTTATTGGTGATTATGCAAGAGATAAGGACTCTGTTGTTGCCAGTATGCTTATGTGCGAAATGGCTGCATACAACAAGATGAACGGCAAGACAATTGTAGATGTTCTTGCAGATCTTTATAAAGAACACGGCTACTATTTAGACCACCTTGATTCCTTCACATTCAAGGGCAAAGATGGTGCAGATAAGATTAAGGCTATCAATGCAAAGCTTAGAGAACTCGGCACAGAATTAGATTCTGAAATTACTGAAATGAAGGACTACGCTCCTGGTACAGATGGACTTCCACCATCAGACGTTCTTAAGTTCTGGTACAAGGATGGTTCTTGGATGGCAGTTCGTCCTTCCGGCACAGAACCAAAGATTAAGATTTACTACTGCATCCACAACGACGACAAGCAGTCCGCAGAAGCAGCTCTTGCAAGAAGACAGAACACTATTAAAGAAATCATAGACAGCCTTTAATGACTAACGAAAAATTTGCAAAAAAGAATAAAGACCTTTTATATCTCTTTAATGAAGGCAAGTATTTTCACGCTTTTGATTTATTCGGCGCACACCCATGCACTGAAGACAAGCAAAAAGGTACTAGATTTACCGTTTGGGCTCCGGGCGTAAAGTCTGTAGCAGTAGCCGGTGATTTTAATAATTGGAATGAAAATGCATTCCTTTTAATGTCTCTTGGTGAAAGTGGCGTTTGGAGCGGTTTTGTTCCTGGCGCAAAGGAAGGTCAGGCTTACAAGTACGTTGTTACAACAGATAAAAACGAAAAGCATTTTAAGGCCGACCCATATGCGTTCTTTAGCGAGACTCGTCCAAATTCTGCATCCATTATTAAGAAGCTTAACTTCAAGTGGAGCGATGAAGAATGGATAACAGAAAGAGATTCAAGCAATCACTTCGATAAGCCTAAAAACATTTACGAAGTGCACCTTGGTTCTTGGCGTCAACATCCAAAGGAAAACCTAGATGATAGAACTGATCAACATTTCTACACGTATAAAGAACTTGAAAAAACTCTTGTTCCTTATGCAAAGAAGATGGGCTATACGCACATAGAAATAATGCCTGTTATGGAACACCCTCTTGATGATTCTTGGGGTTATCAAGTTACAGGATACTATGCAGCCACTTCAAGATTTGGAAAGCCAGAAGATTTAATGAGCCTTATCAACGCAGCGCATAATGCTGGCATAGGAATTATCCTAGACTGGGTACCGGCTCATTTCTGCAAAGATGAGCACGGACTTGCTGCTTGGAACGGACATAAGCTTTACGAAAAAACAGAACATAAACAATGGGGCACTTACACTTTTGACTATGGAAGACCAGAAGTTAAGTCTTTCCTATTGTCTAATGCAATGTTCTGGCTTAGTAAATATCATGCAGATGGACTTCGCGTTGATGGCGTAAGTTCTATGCTCTATTTAAATTTTGGAATAGAAAAGCCAGAAGACAAGATTTTTAACAAATACGGAGAAGAAGGAAACCTCGAAGCAATTGAATTCTTAAGAGAACTCTCTGCTATGGTTGGACAATACTTCCCAGGCTCCTTTACAGTGGCTGAAGAAAGTACTGCGTGGCCTATGGTTACCTACCCTCCCAAAGATGGCGGACTTGGGTTCCACTATAAGTGGGATATGGGCTGGATGCACGATACTTTAAATTACGTGCAGACTGATTACCTCTTTAGAAAAGGAAATCAGAACGCCCTCACCTTCTCATCTATGTATATGTATTCCGAGAACTTTGTTTTGCCACTTTCCCACGATGAAGTTGTACATGGAAAGAAATCAATACTCGGAAGACAGCAGGGAGACTATGAAAGACAATTCCAGGGTTTAAGACTTCTTGCACTTTATCAAATAACTCACCCAGGTGGAAAACTCAATTTTATGGGTAATGAAATTGGTGAGTTTATAGAATGGCGTTTTTACGAAAGCCTTGAATGGTTCCTTTTGGACTACCCTGCCCACAAAGATCATCAGACGTTTATAAAAAAGCTTAATCACGTTTATCTTAAAGAGAAAGCTCTTTGGGATAACGACAGAAACCCTCTCGGCTTTGAATGGATAGATGCAGACAATGCCGAACAAAGTACGATTATATACGCAAGACATTCAAAGAGTGGTCGCAGCACAATAGTTTGTGCACTGAACTTTGGATGGAATGGGTATGAAAAATATAGAATTGGCGTTCCTAAAAAAGGCAAGTACAAGCTATTACTCGATACCGTAAATTCTAAAGAGTACACAGTAGAAGCAGAAAAGATTCCTTGCCATGGCCGCGAATACTCTATAGAAATAAAGCTTCCGCAAAGCGGCGGCGCAATACTAAAAAGGATAGGTTAAGATGCAATTATCATTCGAAGGAAAAGAACAGTTTAAAGAATTGTACATGCAGTATCTGCGTGAAACATATTCAAAAGATGTGTCAGACTGCAGCGATTTTGAATTATATGAAAATCTCGTTCATATCATAAACGATGCTGCCGCTACAGTGCGTGCTAAAACATCTAAGCGACATGCGGAAAACCAGGAAAAGAAGATTTATTACTTCTCTATGGAATTCCTCATCGGAAAATTATTAGACAATTATCTCATCAACACAGGAAACAGAGATTTAGTAGAAGAAGCTTTAGCTGATATGGGCATTAGCCTTGAAAAGCTTGAAGCAATTGAACCAGATCCAGGTCTTGGCAACGGCGGTCTTGGAAGACTTGCTGCATGTTTCCTTGATTCTATGGCAGCACACGGTGTGCCTGGGGTCGGCATGGGTATCAGATATAGATTCGGTCTGTTTAAGCAGAAGATTGTAGATGGATATCAGACAGAGCTTCCAGATGCATGGCTTGCAGACGGCTACCCATGGGAAATTGCAAAGCCTGCAGATAGCGTTGAAGTACAGATTGGCGGTTATGTAGATAGACGCTGGGAAAACGGCAAGATGTATTTTGAACACAAAGGCTACACCAGCATCAAGGCTACACCTTATGATGTTATGGTTGTTGGTTATGCCGGAAACGACGTAAATGTTTTAAGACTTTGGCATGCTTCTCCAATGCACGAAACTATCGACATGGCAGCTTTCAACAGTGGTGATTATTCTAAGGCTCTTGAAGCAAACAATCAGATTGAAGCAATCAACTGCATACTCTACCCAGACGACAGTATGGGTGCAGGAAGAAGACTTCGTCTTACGCAAGAATACTTCTTTGTAGCAGCTGGTATAGCATCTATCATTAAGCAGTACAAGAAGACTTATGGAAACAATGTATGGGATAAGTTTGCAGACAGAGTAAGCATTCACACAAACGATACTCACCCTGCCCTTTGCGTACCAGAACTTATGAGAGTTCTCATCGACGAAGAAAATCTTGAATGGAACGATGCTTGGGCAATTACAAGAAAGACAATTTCTTTCACAAACCACACAGTACTTCCAGAAGCTCTTGAAAAGTGGTCTATTGAACTCTTTAGAAATGTTCTTCCAAGAGTTTATATGATTATCGAAGAAATCGATAGACGCTGGAGAGAATACTTAAGAAGAACTGGAAACGATTCTGCAGATGTAGCTAAGAACACAGCTATTCTCTGGGATGGCGAAGCAAAGATGGCTAACCTTTCAATCATTGGTAGCCACTCTGTAAATGGTGTTGCAGCCCTTCACTCTCAGATACTTATAGACTACGTTTTCAATGACTACTACAAGCTCGACCCATCAAAGTTCAACAACAAGACAAACGGTGTCAGCCATAGACGCTTTATGATTCAGTCCAACCCAGAACTTGCAAAGCTTGTTACAGAAGCAATCGGCGATGGCTGGAAATCAGATATGAGCAAGATTGAGGAACTGCTAAAGTTTAAGGATGATGCAGCATTCCTTGAAAAGATGTCTCAGATAAAGAGAGCTAACAAAGTAACTCTTTCAAATTACATAATTAATAACAACGGAATTTCTGTAAATCCTGATAGCATTTTCGATATTCAGGTAAAGAGAATTCATGCATATAAGAGACAGCTTTTAAACGCATTCAAGGTATTAGATCTTTACAACAAGCTTAACGAAAATCCAAACCTTGATATGGAACCTGTAACATTTGTCTTTGCAGGAAAAGCTGCTCAGGGATACGCATTTGCAAAGGAAGTAATCAAGTTCATAAACTCTGTTGCAAGCCTTGTAAATTCCGACCCAGTTATTTCACAAAAGATTAAAGTTGTTTTCATCGAAAACTTCTGCGTATCAAATGCTCAGCTTATCTACCCTGCAGCAGATATTTCTGAACAGATTTCTACAGCAGGAAAAGAAGCCAGCGGTACAGGCAACATGAAGTTCATGATGAACGGTGCATTTACTCTTGGTACTTTAGACGGTGCAAATATTGAAATCAAAAATGTAGTTGGCGACGACAACATTAAGATATTCGGTCTTACTGCAGACCAAACTGAAAAATACTACAAGATCGGCGGATATAACGCAAAGGCTTGCGCAGACAACAACCCTGCACTGAGCTTAATCATTAACCAGCTAGTAGATGGTACATTTGAAAGATTCGGTATGAACTTCTGGGGAATCTTCGACGATCTTATGCAGCACAACGATCCGTTCTTTGTACTTGCAGACTTCGACTCCTATGTAAACGCTTGGAAGGAAGTTACCAACTTACACAAAGACAGCTTTACATGGAATCAAAAATCATTGATTAATATAGCTAAATCAGGCTTCTTCTCTTCTGATAGAACTATTGAAGAGTATGCAACCAAAATTTGGCACACACGTTATGATAAATAATAATTAAAAGAAGAAAGGTGACGGAAAATGAGTAAAGAATGCATTGCTATGCTGCTAGCCGGCGGCCAAGGAAGCAGACTCGGGGCTCTTACAAGTAATATCGCAAAGCCTGCAGTCTCTTTCGGAGGAAAGTATCGCATTATTGACTTCTCGCTTTCTAACTGCGTTAATTCAGGCATAGACACAGTTGGAATTTTGGTTCAGTACAGACCAACGATCTTAAATCAGTATCTTGGTACAGGCGAATCCTGGGACTTAGATAACAGTGATGGCGGCGTTCATGTACTTCCACCATATGCAACACAAGAAGGCGGATCTTGGTACGAAGGTACAGCAGATTCTATTTATCACAACATCGACTTCATTGATTCATACAATCCGGAATATGTACTCATTCTTTCCGGAGACCATATTTATAGAATGGACTACAGCCTTATGCTCGACGCCCACAAAAAGAACAAGGCAGATCTTACAGTTTCTGTAATGCCTGTTCCATGGGAAGAAGCAAGCCGCTTCGGTATTATGAGCACAAACGAAAAAGGCAGAATCACAAAGTTTGCTGAAAAGCCTGCAAAGCCAGAAAGCAATCTTGCATCTATGGGTATTTACATCTTTACATGGGCTACTTTAAAGAAGGCTCTATTAGAAGACCATGAAAATAAGGATTCTGAAAAGGACTTTGGTAAAAACATTATTCCAAAACTTCTTAAAGAAAAGAAGAGACTCTTCTCCTTCAAGTTTGAAGGCTACTGGAAAGATGTAGGAACTATCGACAGCTACTATGAATCACAGATGGGATTATTAGATGATGAACCAGAATTCGACATCTACGATAAGAAGCTTAGAATCTTCTCTAACTCCAATATCTTCCCACCTCACTTCATTGGAACTGAAGGCGAAGTAAAAGACAGCCTTATTTGCAGCGGTAGCACTATTAACGGAAAAGTAACTCATTCAATTATTGGGTCGGCCTGCAAAATCGGCGAAGGCGCAGTAATCAAAGATTCTATCATCTTACCGGGCGCAGTTATTGGAAAAGGCTGCAAGCTTACAAGAGTTATAGTAAATGAAAATACAGTAATAGAGGAAAACACCAAGGCTGGAAAAGCTAAGGGCTCTATTACAGTTCTTTAGGAGGTGCGCTATGAACAACACATTTGGTATTATTTGCGCAAACTACGACCTCGAAGATTTTGGTTCACTTTTAGATCATAGAACTATTTCATCTCTTCCTTTTGCTGGAAGATATAGAATGGTAGACCTTCCTCTTACAGCTATGGTAAGAGCAGGCATCAATGCAGTAGGCCTTATTATGCCTTACTACTATCGTTCTCTCATCGACCACGTTGGAACAGGCAAAGCTTGGGGATTAGACAGAAAGGTAGACGGACTCTTCCCTCTTCCTGGTTCTATTTACTCAAGAGAAGATAGTGGTTACAAAGTACACGTTGGAGACATTGTTACAAATCATAGATTTATTGAAAGACGCCCTAACGACACAAATGCGGTTTTCATGTCTACAAGTTATATCTACAACGTTAACTTAAAGCCTATTATCGAATCTCACGAAAAGAGCGGAAAGAAAGTTACAATCGTAAACAAGATTAGAGAAGATGGAACAAAGCATTTCATTGATATTTCCATCGTTTCTAAGGACTGCCTCTTAGACCTTATGTATAAGTATAGAGACAGACCATACATGAGCCTTATCGAAGCACTTACAGATATGCTTCCAAAGAAGGATTTCAATGAATATATTTGCAAGGGTTATGCAAAAGAAATCGTAACACCAGCAGATTATTTCAATGTAAGTATGGATATTCTTAATCCGGAAGTACAGGCAAATCTGTTCAATCCAGAAAGAGAAATCATTACAAAGACTCAAGATGAAGCACCTACTCTCTACACAAAGACAGCTAAGGTAAAGAATTCATTTA
>JAKSSI010000067.1 GCA_024403175.1 Clostridia bacterium | reverse complement strand
GGAAAGAAACAGTTCTGGTTCGGCAAGTCTAAATTTGTAGATGCTCTGCTTTACATCGCCTACCATAAAGACATTGTCCTTACGGCTAATTCTAGAAATAAGTTCGTCCTGAACCAAGTTACTGTCTTGGTATTCATCTACGAAAATGTAATCAAAGCTTTCACGAAGTTCTTTGCAAACATTTTCATCTTCTAAAATCTTTAAAGCAAAATGCTCTATATCAGAAAAGTCTAAAAGATTCGATGCTCTCTTTTTAGCCTGGTATCTATCTGTAAAGTTATTTGTTAATGAAACCAGTGTAGAAAGAGGCTTTTCCATAGCTTGCTTTTCAGCCATAAAGCCTTCAATGCTAAAGGAAGAATAGTCTGCCTTCATCTTTTTTACTGCGCTTGTAGCAATATCTCTTATAAAAGCAAACTTACCCTTAATAAGATTGTAAGTAGGCTTTTCCGGATTTGTTGCCGCCATTCGCATAAAAGAATACTCAGAAAGAAGCTTTATGTATTCCACTCCATCCGATTCAATTTTGTCGTAAATAGCCTTAAGCTCTTCGTAGTCTGTAGCCACTTTTTCAGCAAGCTTAGGGCAAGGAGTAACAGCGTCTACCAGCGTCTCATCCACTTCGTTTTCCGGATGCAAAAGCATGTTCTTTGCTCTATCAAGCGCAGATAATGAATTGCTTAAAGAGTTTTGAACTATAGCTTTAAAGAAAGACAAATACTTTTCATCGTCAAATGCCGACCCATTTTTAATAGCCTCGGCATAAACTTCTGGATTTGGAAGACTTTCTAAAAAGTTATGGAATGCAAGTATCATTTCCTTTGCATTCTGATTGCTCTTTGGTGAACAATAGCAGTTTAAAAAGTCTATAAAATCAGGATCTTCTGCTTCGAAAAGTTCTTCAAACATTTCATCTAAAGCTTCGGATTTAAAAATGCTTTGATTGTATTCGTCGCAAATCTGAACCGCAGGGTTGATGCCTATAATGTGGTAGTACTGCTGGATAACATCAATGGCAAATTTATGGAATGTGCAAATGTGAGAATGTCTAACATAAGAAGAGCCTAGTGTATTGGCTATTCTTTCTTTCATTTCTCCAGCAGCGGCATTCGTAAAAGTAACAATAAGCAAACGTGAAAGCTCAGCTCCTTCTCTAAGAAGCTGAGTTACTCTTTCTACAAGAACGCTCGTCTTACCAGAACCTGCTGCCGCAGATACCAAAAGACTTTCATTTCTTGAATCTATTACTTTTTTCTGTGCCTCTGTCCAAGCCATTTAAATTGAGTTACCTACCTTTACGCCACTGGCAATGGCAAATGTTATGTTATAGCCTCCGCATGGGCCATCGTAATTTAGAACTTCACCGGCAAAATATATGCCAGGAACTTTCTTTGACTGATAATTGTCGTCTAATTCATTAAAGTCTACTCCGCCGCATGTTACCTGAGCTTCTTTCCAGCCCTTTGTACCACATACCTTAAGGCAGAGATTCTTGCAAAGATATGCCATAGTCTTAGGGCCTCTTGGCATACCAACATAATCTGCAAATGGATGAAGGAAATCGTGCATTTCCCTTGGAACAAGACATTCCAAACCGCAGCCAGCTACATCTTTCTGATTAAAAATGAGAGCTAATAAATCTTCCGGAGTATATTCAGTGAAAAGATCTATTTTTATGCTGAAATTCTTTCCTTCTTCTTTTCTGATATTTCTTGCAAGATTCATTACACAAATACCAGAAACAGATCCTTTATTAAATTGAACTTCGCCCTTATCCTTTGCAATTACTTCGTCATTGCAAAGAAGAGTTACTTCTGCAGGAACTCTAACTCCTGCAAGTTCATCTATGTTTTCTTCTACTTCTAAACCACAAAGAGCTGGAATTGGCTTAATAACATTAATGCCCATTTCCATAGCCCATTTAAAGCCGTCTCCGTAGCATCCAAACTGAATACCAGCCTTGCCGCCTGTAGCAATTACAACAGCATCAGAAGTAAGAGTTTCCCCTACTTTAGATTTTACCTCAAAGACCTGTCCATTTTTATGTACAGATACTGTTTCAAAATCCTTGCAAAGCATTACGCCTGCCTTAGCAGCCCCAACTTCTAAGCATTTAACTACGCTTGCAGCCTGTCTGCTTCTTGGGTATAGCCTACCCTCTTCTTCTGAAAGAGGAACTATTCCTACGCTTTGTGTAAACTCTAAAGCTTCCTTTGCCCAAGGTGAATTGGTGTTAGCATAATTGCACTTACCGTTTCCTGTAGCATAAATCTTCTTTGCAAATTTGTCGTTTCTTTCAAGCACAACAACGCTTTTTCCGCGTCTTGCAGCAGTAGTTGCAGCAGCAAAACCTGCAGGGCCTGATCCTATTACTATTACATCATAATCCTTCATTCTCTGCCACCTTTACAGCCACCTTAATACCGTCTGTTGCCGCACTCATAATACCGCCAGCATAGCCTGCACCTTCGCCAGCAGGATAGATGCCCTTTATTCCTACAGCCTGAAGAGTTTCATCTCTTGGAATTCTTACAGGTGAAGAGCTTCTGCTTTCAATAGCTGTAAGAACTGCATCGTCTCTATCAAAACCTTCCATCTTCTTCCCCATTAAAGGAAGAGCTTCCTTTAATGATTCATAAACGAAACCTGGAAGACAATTTTTAAGTTTTGAATTACCCTTAAACTCTTTTACAGTTTCTTTTGGAAGAGTGTAATTGCTTCCGCCAACTTCAAAGGCAAGTCTTTCGTATTTTTCTTGGAAAGCAATTCCTCCTAACGGGCCTTCTTCCTCAAAGTCTGTTGTGTATACATCGCAAAGATAACCACTGTTAGCAGTACCAGATGCACGGTTTGAATTACTCATACCGTTTGTTACAACGCCGCCTTCAAATGAAGATGCGTTTACAACATATCCACCAGGGCACATGCAGAAAGTATATACTCCGCGGTTTTCTTTGGTTCGAACATTTAGTTTATAGTCTGCAGGGCCAAGTCCTAAAGATTTAGCCGGCGACCCAAACTGCGCAATATCAACCATGCTCTGCGGGTGCTCAATTCTAACACCCATAGAGAAATTCTTTGCTTCCATGGATACGCCCTGAGAGTGAAGAGTTCTAATGGTGTCTCTTGCAGAATGACCAAGGGCCAGAATTAAGGTATTTGTTGGAATCTGAACTCCATCGTCTAAAACTACTGCTTTTAAAGCGCCATCCTCGACCACAACAGATTCAAGTTTAACACCAAATCGTACTTCTCCGCCGAGGCTTTCTATCTGCTTTCTGATATTAACAACCACAGTTCTTAAAACGTCGGTTCCAATGTGTGGTTTGTTTTTATACAAAATTACAGGGCTTGCGCCAGCATCTACAAAAGTTTCTAATACAAAACGGTTATAAACAGATCTTGTACCTGTAGTAAGCTTGCCATCGGAGAAAGTTCCGGCACCGCCTTCACCAAACTGAACGTTTGCCTTTGGATTAAGCTTTCCGCCATTCCAGAAAGCATCTACTGCCGCAACTCTTTCATCCATAGAAAGACCGCGCTCTAGCACAATAGGCTTATATCCCATCTTGCATAGAGTAAGCGCTGCAAACATGCCACAAGGCCCAAAACCGGCCACTACAGGCCTGATACTTGTATCTTTAGCTAATGGGAACTGAATCTTAGCTTCGTCCTCTGTAAGCTTAAATTTTATCTTTGCCTTATTGCACGCAGCTATGATGTCTTCATCAGGAAGGCTTGAAACCAATTCCAGATTAAACACTCTGTAAATATCCGGTTTTTTTCTACTGTCAATTGATTCCTTGACAATACGAAGAGACTCCACACTGCCTTTTGGAATGTGAAGTCTGTTTTCAACCTTAGCAGGGAGTCTATCTGTGGATTCTCCTGTTTTAAGTTTTATTTCGCAAATTGTAATCACTTAATTAATGTGTGTCCTGACATATCTTCCGGAACAGGAAGGTCCATAAGAGTAAGAAGTGTAGGAGCTAAGTCGCACAAAGAACCGTCTGTAATTTCTCTATCGTCATTAACAAGAATTACAGGAACAGGATTTGTGGAATGAGCTGTAACAATGTTACCTGCTTCATCAAGCATAACATCTGCATTTCCGTGGTCGGCAGTTACAATCATCTTTCCGCCAGCCTTCTTTATAGCAGCTGCAATCTTTCCTACGCATTCGTCTACTGTTTCAACAGCCTTAACAGCTGCTTCGAATACGCCTGTGTGGCCTACCATGTCGCAGTTAGCAAGGTTCATAATAATTAAATCATTCTTGCCTTCTTCAATCTTTTCAATAACCTTTTCAGTTACTTCGTAAGCGCTCATTTCAGGCTTTAAATCGTAAGTTGCAACCTTTGGAGATGCAATGAGTACTCTCTCTTCGCCTTCATAAGGAGCTTCGATTCCGCCATTGAAGAAGAAAGTAACATGTGCATACTTTTCAGTCTCAGCAATTCTAAGCTGCTTAAGGCCCTTAGATGAAACATATTCACCAAGGGTGTTTTTAAGAGACTGTGGCTTAAATGCAATCTTAACGTTTGGAATTGTTTTATCGTAAGTTGTAAAGCATACATAGTGAAGATCTTTTACAACTATTGATCTATTGAATCCTGTGAAATCAGGGTCTACAAAAGCTCTTGTGATTTCTCTTGCACGATCTGGTCTAAAGTTAAAGAAGACCATAGCATCGCCATCCTGAACAAGATGCTTTTTCATTTCGCATGGAAGATTCTTTTTCTGACAAGCGCTGCAAGGAGCAACAATACCAGGCATTACAAATTCGTCGGTTTCGTTGTTCTTTCTTACTTCTTCCATAAGAAGCTTTGCACTTGGGGCGACCCTTCCTATGCCATCTGTGTATACGTTGTAAGCAGCTTCTACTCTATCCCAGCGGTTGTCTCTATCCATAGTGTAGAAACGTCCAGAAATTGTAGCAATTTCGCCTGTGTCGTATTTGTCGCAGACTTCCTGAAGTTCTTCTATATATTTTTCCGCACATGCAGGCGGAACATCTCTTCCGTCTAAAATGCAGTGAATTGCAACGTTATTTACGCCAAACTCAGCAGCCATCTTTATAAGGGCATAAAGATGAGTGTTGTGGGAATGAACACCGCCATCGGACAAAAGTCCCATCAAATGCAGTGTGTGACCCTTCTTAGCGTAGTTCATAATTTCAACGAGTTCTTCATTTTTGAAAAATTCGCCGTTTTCCGTTTCGTTAGTAATCTTTGAGAGCTCTTGCCATACTACTCTGCCAGCTCCCATGTTGGTATGACCCACTTCGGAATTACCCATCTGACCATTTGGCAAACCAACAAAACGTCCGCTCGCGTTAAGTTGCGCGTGCGGACATTCTGAAAACAAAGAATCCAGGTTTGGAGTCTTTGCTGCATATATTGCGTTTGCATTTGTATCAGGTGCTAGGCCGAAGCCGTCCATTATAAGAAGCATTGTAGGCTTCATTATTTTTCTACCTCCACCCAATGAAAGTTAAGTGTTTGTGTGAATCTTTTTGCTTCGTTTGGATCTACAGGGCGAGCCAAAGGTTCTTTTACAAGTTCCTCCAAGTCTATAGGTGTGTAGTCCAAATCCTCTTTCTTAATTGTAACCTTGTCGATTTCTTTAAGAACTTCTTTTCTGTCTGCAGCTTCGTTATCTGAAGCAAGCTTAAGTTCTGGAAGTTCTACTTTTTCGAATTCAACAACAGTTTTTCCGGATTCTATTTCTTCAAGATTTACAGCTGTAAATCTAAGAGATGTAATCTCGCTTTCCTTTTGAACAGGCTTTGCCTCCTGTCTTACCTTAGGAATGTCTGTTGGTCTTTGCCAAACCGGACGAGTCTGAAGATCTTCAACAGGAACATTTACAAGTTCTTCTGCAGGAGCTTCTGGAGCTTTTTCTGCAAGAGTTACTGTTTCAACCTCATCCTCATCCTCGATTTTTACGACCTTATCAGCTAATGTGTTAATGTCTTTTATTTCATTAAGAGTGAACTCCATAGTACGTTCACTTGCCGGACGAGCAGCCTGTCTTCTTGCAGCTTTTTGAGCGGCAATTTCAGCCTTCTTTGCGGCATCTTCTTTAGCTTTTGCTTCTCTTTGACGTTCAAGTTCAGCTTCTCTTTCATGCTTAGAAAGATTTCTTAATCTATCACGTTCAATTCGTTCAGCCTTGGCGACTGCCCTTTTAGCTTCTTCTCTTTCTCTTGCCTTGATTTCACCTTCTGCTGTTGGCAGTGCACGCTTTTTCATGTACATTGCAAACATAAGCATTGAAAGTCCGTCAAGAATGAATGCGCCACCTACAAGCATAAGTGGAGCTGCAGCAACTAAGATCTTTGGCATCATCATTACAACGCCAAGCATGGAAGCTACTGCTGCAAGAGGAATAATTTTAGCCCAATCCTTTGGATTAAATCGGCTTACGTATAAGCTCTGTGAAACTCTTGTTACACCGCATACTGTAAGCCAGGTTCCAAAGAACATCATTAAGGTAAGTTCATTAACCTGATCGTTAAGTACTGCAAATCCATAGAAGAAAGTTACAAGACCTTCTACCAAAGTAGTTTCGGTAAGACGGTTATGTCCTTTTCCGGAAATCAAATATGCACCTATGTTACATCCACCGGAAATAACCATTGTTACACCGACTACGAACGCGATGCTGGCAAACAAGTTGCCGCTTACTGCAAAGCAGAATGCCCCGCAGGCGGTAATGACTATTCCGGAGATTACTGTGAGTATTCTCATTACTTTTTCTTTCCTAAATATGCTTCCTTAATGGATTCATCTGCAAGAAGTTCTGCACCTGTTCCAAACTTTGTAATGGAACCAGTTTCAAGAACGTATGCATGGTGTGCAACCTTAAGTGCCATATTCGCATTCTGCTCGATAAGAAGAATAGTAACACCCTGGTCGTTTACAGTTTTAATGATATCGAAAATACCCTGAACAACGATTGGCGCAAGACCAAGAGATGGTTCGTCCATCATCATAAGCTTTGGTCTGCTCATAAGAGCACGACCTACAGCAAGCATCTGCTGTTCGCCACCGGAAAGTGTAGCAGCAA
>JAKSSI010000066.1 GCA_024403175.1 Clostridia bacterium | reverse complement strand
TTGGCTACGCAGACGAACCAATCGTTTCTTCCGATATTGTTGGCTATGAATATGGTTCTTTATTCGATGCATCCCAGACTATGGTTCAGCCAGTTGGCGAAAACCTCTACGAAGTAAGAATTGCTTCTTGGTATGACAACGAAAACGGATACACAAATCAGCTTATCAGAACATTCAACTACATGGCATCTCTTAAGTAATGAATTTAAACGACATTGCAATAATAATTCCATCCTTAAATCCGGATGAAAAATTTACACGAGTAGTCGACGGCATGATTGCCGCCGGCTTTTCGCGCTTTATATTGATAGACGATGGCTCTGATAAAGACCATAAACAGCCATTTGAAGAAGCTGCTAAAAACCCTATGTGCACAGTTCTTTTGCACGAAGTAAACAAGGGTAAAGGTCAGGCTTTAAAGGATGCGTTTACTTACGTTTATGATAGTCTTCCGGAAATTGACGCAGTTATAACCATTGATGGAGACGGACAACACACTCCAGAAGATGCTGTTAAACTGGCTGAAAGACTTGCAGACAAACCAAACGAAGTGGTATTTGGCTGCAGGGATTTTGATTTACCAAATGTGCCTACTCACAATAAACTTGGTAACAAAATTACATCTTTCGTGTTTAGACTGCTTTACGGTATGAAGCTTTCTGATACTCAGACAGGTCTTAGAGGCATTCCAAGAAAGTATCTTCTTGAATTTGCTCAAAATGTGGAAGGAACAAGATTTGAATATGAAAGCAATGTTCTCATTTATATGAGCCAGAACAAGATTCCGTTCTCTGAAGTTGCTATTCAAACTCTTTACATTGAAGAAAACAAGAGTTCTCACTTCCGTCCATTTAGAGATTCTGTAAGAATCTACGGACCAATTTTAAACGGATCAAGAGTGTTCAGATTTGTTGTTACTGGCGTTTTATGTACTATTCTTGATTTAGTACTTTTCTTCGTGTTTACAAATCTGTTTAGTGGTTTGAGTAATATTTGGCTGCAGAATCTTCTTTGCAATGGACTTGCAAGAATCATTTCAGCCGTTGCAAATTATACCGCTAACTACACATATGCATTTAGAAGCAAGGCTCCATTCCTTGCGGGGGCTCCAAAGTATATGGTTGTTGCAGTAGGTAAGTTGGCAATTTCTTGGGTCGTGCAGACACCAATATTTAACGCACTTAAACTTGGCGGATTATTAAAAACAGTTATCAAGTGCATAGTTGATTTAGGCTTAGCAGTTGTTAGCTACTTTGTTCAAAAGATTTGGGTTTTTGAAAAGAAATAATGATAAAGGTAATAAAGGGATTTTTTAAATACTTTCTGACAATACTATTGGCCATAGTAATATTTTTGCTTGGCCTGATTTTCATATTTGAAAAAGGTCCATCTGAAGGTATTAGAGATTTATTTGTAATGACAGTAATGCAGTCTTCTGCAGCAAAGTTTACTGCAAGAATCTTCCTTAGTAAGGAAACTGTAGACGCAATTTTAGCCGACGGTGAAGTTAACGACGAAGGCAATGCAATCGATACAGACCTTATCAATACGGAAGATAAAGATGAAAACTTTGATATAAACGCTATTTGGGTTGAAGACATTCAGACTGCTCATTACAAGGGCAAAGCTATGATTATTAACGACCCGTCTCGCGTGTACGTTTATTGCATTCCTCAGTTCCCTGTTGATCGCGGTAAGTATCTTCAGGATATCTGCAAGGAAGAAGATGTAATAGGCGGTGTTAACGGAGGTGGATTTATAGACGTTGCCGGCATGGGCAAGGGCGGCGAACCTCGTGGTATGGTAGTTTCTGGTGGTAAGTGGCTGAATGGTTCTAAGTCTGAAAAGCACAGAGTTATTGGTCTTACTAATGACAATAAGCTTATCGTAGGAACTATGACAGGCGACGAAGCTATGAAGCTTGGAATTAGAGACGCAGTAGAATGGGGCCCGGCTCTTATTATGAATGGCGAACCAGTAAGCGTTTCTGAATCTGCAGACGGCCCAAACCCAAGAACCGCTATTGGTCAGCGCGCAGATGGATCTATTGTTCTTGTTTGTATTGAAGGCAGAAGATTAGACAGCATTGGTGCAAACTATGCTGATCTTATTGATATTATGCAGCAGTACAACTGTGTAAATGCATCTAACTTAGACGGTGGACTTTCTTCTTCTATGAATTTTGATGGCGAAAAGGTTACTAACAGCTACTCAACATTCGGCGAACGTCCTATTCCAACAGCAATTTTGGTAAGGAGGTAAGCTATGTCTAGAATGAGTACAAGACGTTACAAAGAGAAAAAGACAGATAAAGTTTATTTCGTTATGGTTGCTGTTTTAGTAATTGCAATGATTGCTTGCTGGGCTGTGGTTTGGAGCAAGTGCAACCAATACGAAAAAGGTTCTACTAAGTTCCAAATGAATAAAGTCGTAGATCAGCTTAAGAAGGAATTTGGCGGAGAAATTACTTACAAGAGAGCAAAGACCACTGATTTGGGCATTGATTACAATGTTTACAAAGATGGTGAATTATTTGCTACTGCAAGTTTAGTTGAAAGAGAAGAAAAGGCTATTCTTGGTTTCTCACTTTATGATATTGGCGATATTAAGGGTTCAAAGAGCTTAAGTTTCTTGGCTCTTCCTGATGCAAAAGTTAGTGTGGGCGGAATGAAGGTTTCCGAAATGAGTGTTTCTGAATCCGGAATTTATCTTCCAGGCCTTAAGGCTTTAGCAAATCATAAAACAAACAAAACTTGCCAAGTGCCTCAGTATAACGAGTATGTTGTAGAAAATCAGTTTACAGTGCCTGCTATTGAAGGTGAAGGATTAGTATTACTTGATACTAACAAGGGGACTTTAGTAGCGCATGAAATGCCTGCAAAACTCCAAGAAGAACTGAAAGCTTGGACAAAGGATTTTCTTGTTAAGTACACAGACTATGTAGTATACGGCAAGGGATTTGACAAGATTAAGACTATGTTGTAACTATGAAAGAATTTAACTATTCTGATTTCGTTCAATATACAGATGATATCGTAAGCCTTAGAGTTAAGTATCACTACACTCAAACTCTTGGTAGAAATCAGGTTCAGGAAAACAGACCTGATATGAATATTTATCTTTATAAAAACAACGGCTCCTGGCAGATTATCGAAATGGAAATCTCCGAATGGGCTGAATAGATGAAAGCTAAAAGCGCTCCGATGGAGCGCTTTTGTTATTCTAAAAAATATTTGCTATCTACAGAATAATCGTTTACAACAATGCCGTCTTTTTCTAAGCGGCGCCTTTGCTCTTCTATTCCAAGTCCGAAATGTTTTGCAAGTTTTCCTTGAGCATTAACTACTTTGTAGCATGGATAAATGTCAGGGTAGGGATTTTTATGGAGCGCATTGCCCACAGCTCTAGAGGCCTTTGGGCATCCGATAGCCTTTGCTAAATATCCATAACTAACAACTTTCCCCTTAGGTATAGTTGTTAAATATTTATAAACTTTTAATTCAAAATCTGTCATTCAATTATTTCAATTCCAATATCTACGTTCACTTTATCTTTCATTGCGATTTCGCTTAAACCTGCAAAATGGCCAGTTTTAAAATTGCCGATAGATACAGTTAAATCGGATTTTACGAAGCAAACTCCAAGACCTGTATCGCCATTTAAACCGCTGTTAATATCGGCAGAAACAATGTACGACCCATTATTCCCCGCAGAATTTATGGCTTCAATTGCAGTTTTGTAAAGGTCTTTTGGGTCGCCATTAAAACCTGTTCCGAAAATGCAATCGAGTATGCTTTTATATGATGATAAATTTGTTAATTCGTTAAATTGCTCTGAGGGTACGCCTGATTCAGTTGCTATATTAAAGAAATACTGACCGTCTTCAGAGAAACTATCGGAAATAAGGAATAGTGTGCATTCAATGTTTGCGTGTTTTAGCAAATCTGCCACGACAAAACCGTCGCCTGCGTTATTGCCTTTTCCGCAAACTATTGCAACAGGGCCTTTCCATTGGGCCGCTTCAAAAATGCCTCTGCCGGCTCTTTGCATAAGTTCTTTTGATGGAACTCTTGTAGCTATAGTGTGAGCATCGCTTTTTCGCATAGTCTCAACACTTACCAGTTCGTATTCTATTCCTTTAAAAAGTTGTTTCATTTTGGCCTCATACTTAAAAATATTTAGTCTATTTTATCATAATTATGCTTGTTATTATGAATCATGTGGCAATGAAATGTGGTAAAATATAGCCAACTAAAGTTCTATAAATCTTTTAGGGAGGACTGTTATGGGCTTATTAGGTAATATTGTTAAGGACGCTGTAGATAAAGGCGTTAGCTCCGTAAGCAAAGGTATTTCACAGGGTATTACTAAAGGCGTTTCAGAAGCAGTAGGCAAAGCTGCTGAAACAATTGTTGCACCAAAAGTTAATAGTGTTGCAAATGCCGCTGCAAGCCAGATGGATGAAGCTGCTAAGGTAATGAATGAAAGTGCAAAAGAATTAAATGCTACATATGCTCAGGCCTCAGTTGCATCTGCCGACCCTCAGGTACAAGCTGCTGCTGCTGTTGCTGCTCAGGCACAAGGAATGAGCGCATTAAAAGAAGCTGTTAGCAGTGGAAATGTAAATGGCTGGGTTCAGTCAATGAATGACTTTGCTACAGAATTGAGCAAGGGCCTTAAGCATTGCCCAAAGTGTGGCGAAGATGTTCCTGCTAATTTGGAATTTTGCCCAGAATGCGGTGCAAAGCTTCCTGATAAGACTTTAGCTGAAGATTATCTTTGTCCAAAGTGCGGAAAGCAAAATGCTATAGAAACTAAGTTCTGTACAGCTTGCGGAACAGTTCTTCCTTGGTACGAAGAAGAGGCTGCTGCAATTGCTGCTAAAGAAGCTGCAGAAGCGCAGGCAACTGCTGAAAGAAAGGCAAAAGAAGAAGCTATAAAGGCAAAGGCATCTGCTGCAACAGCTGATGCGTCTAAGGCTGCAAAGGCTGCTCTTGAGGTTGGCGGAAATCTCCTTGGATCTTTCTTAAAAAAGAAATAAGCTAATTAAGATGTAAAACGCTCCGAATTATCGGGGCGTTTTTTTATTGCAGAAATAGAAAATTGGAAATAAATGGGTTGACAATGAAAGTAATTAATGTATAATTATGTAAAAATATAACTGGAAAAAGATGTAATTAGTGTTAAATAAAAGTATATGAAGTGGAAAGCTATATTAGGAGTTGCGCTGGCTGTTTTTAGTTTGCTAGCTCTATATCTTTGGGAAAGTAAATATGAAGACCAGGTAATGCTTACGCCTGTGCTGGTTGCAGCAAAAGATATTGAAGAGGGTAAAGCAATAAGTCTTGCTGATTTGAAAGTAATTAGAATTACGCCTGAATCAAAACTAGCGAAGACTCTTTCTAGGGAACAGGCAGAGCTTATTAATGGAAAGATTGCGATTTGCAATATCTCTCAGAATCAGCAGCTTTGTCCTGACTATTTCATGGGAAAAGATGAACTTAGGCCGGAGGGTATGTTCAATTTTGTGATTCCCGATTCTTGGATTTACTCTGAATCTATTTTGATAGGTGAAAGAAGTCATGTGGATTTGTTTGCTATGCCAGACAGAATGTATTTAGGTTCTTACTTAATTGATAAAGATTACGACGGAGCGCTTGAAATAATGGCTGTCTTAACTGATTACTATAGAATTTACGACGCAGTGAATGCAGCTGGTAATAGGCTTCTAATCACTTTAGCTGGAGCAAATACTGGCATATTTGGAGGAATAATAGATGAATAATGTTTTTTCTTTTCTTGGCGGTGATCATAAATGCGGCACTTCGATGATAGCGCAGTCTGTTGCAGAAGCCATAGCTATTAAGAATCCTACTTCAAGAATACTTCTTATTCATACAGAAAAAGATGAAAGCGGAATATTCACGCCAAACGTTAATGAATCTTTAGAAACCATAAGGCCGTATTTGGCAGAACGTTTAATAGATATGGCGGAGATTGCTGATAAGAGTAGGTATAAAGAGAATTTGTACATCATTGGAGGCAGTTTTAGCCCTGGCAGCAGTAACGCTTTTATGCCTGAAATGAGTGAATATCTTCTTTGTGCCGCATCATCAATTTTCGACATTATTATTTGCGATACGGGTTGCGATATTGAAAATGGTATGTGTATAGGAGCTCTGTTTTCATCCAATGAAATCTATCTTGTTTGCACGCCGTCGGAAGCTGCGCTGCGCAGGCAAGAAGGGAAGATGAGTTTATATAAGAAAATTAATCTGCCATTCAGGGGTATTGTTTTGAACAAATATAGCAGATCTTGTATAAACTCATCAAAAATTGTGTGCGAAAGATTAGGCTTTAAAGAAGATTCATTGTTTATTGTTTCGCAGTCGGCAAATGGGGAAAAGGCCGAGCAAGAGCAGAAAAGCATATATTCAATGAGAGATATAAAATTCAAGAGGGAGATAGACAAAATTGCAGACGATCTTACCAAAAGGGCCCAATATGGCCAGCTTCAATTTTGAAGATTATATAAATGCAAAAGTTAGTGAAAGACATACAGCTGTCAATACTGATGAATTCGAGGCTTTTTATAACTTGTGCGGAAATATCAAAACAGCTTTTTATAAAGATTGGGAAAGTCGAGACAATTCAAAAGCCACTTTAGAAATGCAAAAGCGTGCCATTATCGGATACCAGAAAGAGAAGGATTTTTTCAAAACAAGAATCTCTGAATTGCTTAAGCAAATGGGCAGAAAGGATTGCAGTTTTCCATCTTGGTATAAAGATTTGGAAGATGGTATCTACAACGAAAATTGGGGCATGGCAGGCCTTGCAGAGTGGTTCTCAGATGAATTCAAAGAAAGTAGTTCAGCCAAAATCATTGGTGACCGCATCTATTTTATGGATAAGGGGCGAATGAATTTAAGAAAGCAAACCATAAGCAAAGAGCGCAAAGATCAGCTTGTTAAAGCCTTCCTTTTGCTAACGCCGGAAGAAAGAGCTGATAAATCGTATTATGAAACTTATCTTTTAGACGGCACACGTGTAACTATATTCTGCGAACCAATGGCAAAAAAGGAA
>JAKSSI010000065.1 GCA_024403175.1 Clostridia bacterium | reverse complement strand
TTGGCGGTTTGTCATTTATGACACTGTTTACTTTCTTTGCCGTTCTTTCGGGCCGAAAGATTTCTCTTAAAGAAAGAGAAACTATGCAGACTACAGTTTCTGCACATAAGCTTGGAGGCATTGGTGATTTTACGATTTTTATCTTAAAGCACGTGGCAATTGTTGAAGCAATAGGTGCGGTTCTTCTTATGCCGGTATTCATTCCGATGTTTGGCTTAAGAGGAATTTGGATGTCTTTCTTCCATTCCATTTCTGCGTTCTGTAATGCAGGATTTGATTTAATGGGCACAGCTGCTGCTCCTTATCAGTCTTTAACATCTCTTAGCGGAAACCTTTATTTCAATGTGGTAATTATGCTTTTAATTATCGTTGGTGGTATAGGCTTTCTTACTTGGGATGACATTCTGACCCACAAAACAAAGTTCCAGTTCTACAAAATGCAGAGCAAGGTAATACTTACCACATCTGCAATTTTAATTGTCATTCCGGCGTTTTTATTCTTCAACTTAGAGTATGCGAACCTGCCTTTTGTTGAAAGACTTTCTTGTTCTTTATTCCAGTCTGTAACAACAAGAACAGCAGGTTTTAACACAACTGATTACAATATGCTCTCAGGCGCTGGCAGAGCAATGATGATTCCTTTAATGCTTGTTGGTGGTAGCCCTGGTTCTACAGCCGGTGGTCTTAAGACAACTACTTTAGCAGTTCTTGTTTTAAACGCTATTGCAACTATGAAACAAAAAGAAGATGCCGAAGTTTTCGGAAGACGTATCGAAAAGGGTACTGCTTCTAATGCCTCTGCGCTTCTTATGATATATGTAACACTATTTGTTGGCGCTGCTATGATTATCAGCAGACTTGAAGGTGTTCCAATGGATGCATGTCTTTTCGAAACAGCATCTGCAGTAGGCACTGTAGGCCTTTCTTTAGGCCTTACACCAACTCTTGGCGGAGTGTCTAGAGTAATTATCATGTTACTTATGTTTATCGGCCGTTTAGGCGGTTTAACCCTTATATACGCAGTTTCAAGGGGCGTTCCTAAGAAACTATCCAAACTTCCTGTAGATAAAATTACAGTAGGCTAAAGTAAAGGAGTTAATTATGAAATCTATTTTACTTATTGGACTTGGCAGATTTGGCGTTCATGTAGTAGATCAGCTTTATGAAATGGGTCACCAGGTAATGGCTATAGATCAAGACGAAGAACGCGTAAACAATATTATCGATAAAGTTACAAACGGACAGATTGGCGATATCACAAATCCTGATTTCCTTCAGTCTTTGGATATTCCATCTTACGATCTTTGCATAGTTACTGTTGGTCAGGATTTTAAGAGCTCTCTTATCACAACAGCTCTTCTTAAGGAACTTGGCGCAAAGTATGTTGTTTCCAGAGCTGAAACAGATATTCACGAAAAGCTTCTTTTAAAGAACGGCGCAGACGAAGTTATTTATCCTGAAAGAGAAATTGCTAGATGGACTGCAATTAAGTACAGCGAAGATAAGATTTACGATTATGTAGAACTTAATGAAGACCATTCTATTACAGAAGTTGCAGTGCCTGATGAATGGGTTAACTGCTCTGTAAAGGAACTTAACTTAAGAGGTAAGTATGGAATAAACCTTCTTGCTATTAAGAAGAATGGTTCTATGAATTTTACAATTACTCCAGATACAATTCTTGAAGAAGATAGCACTATTCTTGTGCTTACAGACTTTGAGAATCTTAAAAAGTGTTTTCACATCTAACAAATGAACAAAGATTTAACAGTAGGTAATCCTGAAAAAATACTCTGGAAGTTTTGCCTGCCGCTCTTTGGCAGTGTAATCTTTCAACAACTTTATAACATTGCAGATTCTTGGGTAGTAGGCCGCTTTGTCGGCGAAAACGCCCTTGCCGCAGTAGGAAACAGCTATGAAATCACACTGATTTTCATAGCTTTTGCTTTTGGTTGCAACATAGGATGTTCGGTTATAACATCTAGATTTTTTGGTGCAAAAGATTATAAATCCATGCAGACAGCTATAAGCACAGCTATGATTTCCAGTGCGGTTGTTTGCGTGTGCCTTATGCTTCTTGGCATATTGGGCGGAGAAACTCTTCTCGGCCTTATTAAAACTCCAGGCGATGTTTGGGCCGATTCTAAACTTTATCTCGACATTTATGTACTTGGTTTGCCTTTTGTTTTCTTCTACAACTTGGCTACAGGTATTTTCTCTGCTTTGGGTAATTCCAAAACACCGTTCTATTTCCTTGCAGTATCTTCTTTAAGCAATATTGCAGTTGATATTCTTTTCGTTAAAGGATTTAACTGGGGTGTTGCAGGCGTGGCATGGGCTACTTTCCTTTGCCAGGGCGTAAGCTGCATCTTAGCTGTTACTACAGTATTTATTCAAGTAAGAAAAATAAAAATAGAGGGCAAGGCCACTCTATTCGATAAAAATATTTTTAAGATGTTCCTTTCAATTGCAGTTCCAAGCATTCTTCAGCAGAGCTCAATTTCAATAGGAAACATTATTATTCAAGGCGTAATTAACGGCTTTGGTTCTGGCGTAATGGCCGGTTATTCAGCTGCTGTTAAAATAAATAATCTAGTTATAACTTCGTTTACCACACTCGGAAACGGCATCTCCAACTATACATCTCAAAATCTTGGAGCAAAGCAGTATGCACGCATTAAGGAAGGTTTTAAGGCTGGAATCAAGATGGTATGGCTTATATCTCTGCCATTCTTCTTGGTTTACTTTGCTTTCCCTAAAGTGCTTGTAGGATTCTTCTTAGAAAACCCTTCAGCTGAAGCTATTAGATCCTCAGTGCTTTTCCTTAGAATTCTTTCACCGTTCTATTTTGTTGTTTCCGCTAAGCTTGTGTCTGATGGAATCTTAAGAGGCTCCAGCCATATGAATAAATTTATGGTTGGTACTTTTACAGATTTAATTCTAAGAGTTGTTCTTGCCATTGCGTTGGCAAAGACAGCATTTGGTTATGTGGGAATCTGGATGGCTTGGCCAGTTGGCTGGATTACCGCAACCATCATTTCTATTTGTTTCTACAGAAATTTACAAGAGCTTAAATAAGCATTCCAGCAACTAAATAGAATGCAAAGGCAATAATGCTGAAGGCAACGCTGTATTTTAATCTTAGTTTTAGAACTACAGATGGATTGATTCCTAAAGCTGTTGCAATTACTACTGCATTGCTTGTAAGCACGCAGTTGTTTTCGCCTGCAATTCCTGCTGCACTTACTGCGCCAAGGCATAAAGGAAGGTTTAAGCCAAGGGTCGTACAGAGTCTTATTGCAAGTGGGAATCCTAATACAAACATTGCCCAAGACGACCCAAGCAGAGTAGTTAAGAGCATTGCGGATAAGAATATAACTGCAGGAAGAATTCCTGTGAAGTTGCTAAGTTCAATTGATACTTCGTCGAAATAATATTCAAGCTGAAGCTGTGTAAGTAATGATGAGAAGCACATGGTGACAAGATAAAGCGCTATAGGCTGCACCATAGATTGCATGCCGGACATTAGGTGGTCCATAAACTGTTCTGGAGACATAAGACTTTGTCCGCAGAAGAGGAAGAACATAAATACCAGTGTGGTTATGAGTCCGCAGGCACTGTTGATGGAGAAATTGGAGCTTACAAAACGGCTTGTTGCAAGAGAACTTGCGGCAAGAACAATAATTGGAAGCATAAGGTTTCTAATCTTTCCATGCATAGAGTCTTCATCCTTGTGAAGATATGCTAAGGATCCTTCTGGGTATAAAGTGCCACCGTTTTCTATTCTTTTAATGCCGCCTGCTAATGCCTTTGTTCTAGGAAGTTTTCCAAAACATAAAGCAAGCATAGCAATAGCAGCAATGATTGAATAAAAGTTGAATGGAATAGATTTGCAGAAGAGCAAAAATTCTTCGCCGTTATTTCCGGTATTAATATTGGCAACAACATAAATGCCCCAAAGAGAAACTGGAATAAATGAACAGAGAACAACAGGCAGAAAACTCATAAGAAGAGAGGATTCTTCTCTTGATACTTTGTTTTTATCTAAGGCTGTTCTCATGCTTGTAGATGCACAAAGAAGGTTAAGGCAATCATCTACAGCTGTAATTAAAAGCACTCCAAAAGATCCTAGAAGCGCAGACTTCTTGTTCTGAACTTTTGCGGTCATAAGCTTTTTAAAAGCTGTAAGCGAACCAGATGCTTCAATGAGTGCTACAAATCCTCCCATTAAGGCCATTACCAAAACAGTGAAGATATTTCCCATATCTCCCATGGTGGCCATAATGGAATCGGTGTATTGAGAAATGAGGTGCATCTTGCTTAAGAACATAGCTGCCAAGAATCCAGATACAATAAGGGATTCCATAGTTCTTCTAGTTGCTATGGCATAAACCACCATCAATGCAAGCGGAATAATAAAGACAGGTGCTGTAGTTGCATCTGAAGGTACAATGAAGGCTAAGATTACGAAAATGATAGCCAAGATGCCGTACTGCATAAGCATCTGTTTAAGAGTAAGAGGAGTTCTGTTCTTTGGGTCGTGAAGAATACCACGGCTGTTATTTGACAGTTCAAGCAATCTTTCATGTTTGTTGGAAATCTGGCCATAGAGTCTTTTCATAGTTTCACTGAAAAGCGCAGGATGACGTGTCATGATTTCCATAACGTCTTCCTTTTTAATTCGGTGAACTACAACTTTGCCCTCTGCACGAACCGTGGAAAGTCTTTTCTCGCCAGTTAAAACGCCATATTCACCAAAGAATATGCCGCGACGCATCAGGTTTATTTGCTTATTGTCTTTGCTATAAACACCGGCAAGGCCAGACTCCAAGAAGTACATATAATCAGGCTCCTCAAAAATAGAGATGATATTTTGACCATGTTCATAAACCACACGCTCAAAACGACCCTGAATGTCCAAAACCTCAGTGTCGTCTTCTTCCTCAATTCTAAAAAAATCTCTTATGTATTCTTTTCCTAAAAGCTGATCTGCCATTTGATTATATTACTTTTGTAAACAGTGTTTTTTCAGTACTTCGAAAGTTTCTTCGCTGATGTCATGCTCTATTCTGCAGGCATCTTCTAAAGCTACTTCCTTGCTAACGCCCAAACTAATGAGCCAATTTGAGAGAAGGGTATGGCGTTCTAAAACTTTTTCAGCTTTAGCTTGCCCTTCATCGGTTAAAGAAATGTATCCTGTTTCAGCCATTGTAATAAAACCTTTTTCTCTAAGGCTTTTCATAGCTATGCTAACACTGGCTTTTGTGTAATTTAATTCAGTGGCTATATCAATGGATCTTACTTGTCCATTCTTCTGCTTTAGAAGAAGAATGGTTTCTAAGTAGTCTTCCATGGATTCAGCGGATTTATGCTTAATGTAACCCATTGTTTGTCCCTTAATCCTTTCAATTACAATATATCATTTGGGGTTAAACAAGACAAACTATTTTTTTTGTGAATTAGTCTTGACAAACCAAGTTAGTTATATTAAACTAACGCAGTAAGTTAGTTGTTGCTAACTCGCTGTGTCGATTTCAAAAAATCTTTAAGAGAGGAATGATCACTATGAATTTAACAGAAGCAAAACTTGGAGAAGACGTAATAATAAAGGACATTTTATCCGATGATGATGGCTTAAAGAGTTTTTTGTTCTCCCTTGGTTGCTATAGTGGGGAAATTGTAACTGTTGTTTCTCAGAAGAGAAATAACTATGTACTTTCAATAAAGGATGCTAGGTATAACATAGATTCTGATTTGGCAAAGGCTATTATAATTTAGTGTGTTTACAAAGCAAAAAGATGAATCGCAAGATTCTATTTTTTTAACAGATAGTTAGTATTAACTAACCGTAGATCGAAAGGGGTATTTATAAAATGAGGGTTGCATTAACCGGAAATCCTAATAGTTGTAAAACTACTATGTACACTGCTTTAACAGGTCGCAATGAAAGGATTGGAAACTGGGCGGGCGTTACAGTTGATAGAAAGGAAAGCTACATCAAAAAGGCTTATTATGATGGAGATAAAGAGCTTATTGCTGTAGACCTTCCTGGCGCATATTCTATGTCGCCATTTACTTCAGAAGAAAGTATTACAAGTTCTTATGTTAAAAATGAAAATCCAGATGTAATCATTAATATCGTGGATGCAACAAATCTTAGCAGAAGCTTATTCTTTACAACGCAGCTTCTTGAACTAGGAATTCCTGTGGTTGTGGCTTTAAATAAAAGCGACATTAATGAAAAGAAAGGTACTAAAATTCAGAAGGCACTTCTTGAAAAAAAGCTTGGTTGCCCTGTAGTTGAGACTGTATCTACTTCATCAAATGGCCTTAAGGAAGTTGTTGCAAAGGCAGTGCAGATTGCTGGGTCTTCACAAAAGGCTCCATATAATCAGGGTAACATCAACCTGCACGATAAAGCAGAAGTCGAGAAGGCTGATCGTAAGAGATTTGAATTTGTAAACGGAATTGTTAAAGACGTTGAATCAAGAAAAGTACTTACAAAGGAAAAGAACAGCGGCGATAAAATAGATGCAGTATTAACACATCCTGTATCAGGTCTTGTTATCTTTGCAGCTATCATGTTCCTTGTATTCTATATTTCACAGTCTACTCTTGGTACGTGGATTGCAGACTGGCTGGTAGGATGGATTGAAACATTCCAAGAGTGGGTAGGCGCAATGATGGAAGATGCAAATCCGCTTCTTTATGCACTTTTAGTTGACGGAATTATTGGTGGTGTTGGTGCCGTAGTAGGCTTCCTTCCATTAGTAATGGTTATGTATTTCCTCATTGCACTTCTTGAAGATTGCGGATATATGTCAAGGGCAACTGTAGTTCTTGATCCTATTTTTAAACGAGTAGGCCTTTCTGGTAAGACTGTTATTCCAATGGTAATTGGTACTGGATGCGGAATTCCTGCAATTATGGCTTGCCGTACTATTAGAAATGAGCGTGAAAGAAGAACTTCAGCAATGCTGGCAACTTTTATGCCTTGTGGTGCTAAGCTTCCTGTAATTGCTTTGTTCGCAGGAGCTTTCTTTTCAGATGCTGCATGGGTCGGACCTTTAATGTACTTTGTCGGCATTGCACTTATTCTTCTGGGTGCTTTACTTGTAAAAGCAATTACAGGTATGAAATATAGAAAATCATTCTTTATTATAGAGCTTCCTGAGTACAAGATTCCTAGCCTTAAATTTGCTTTTGGTTCAATGATTGAACGTGGAAAGGCATATATCATAAAAGCAGGTACGATCATTCTTGTATGCAATACTGTAGT
>JAKSSI010000064.1 GCA_024403175.1 Clostridia bacterium | reverse complement strand
ATGAAGCACACCATCCTTTAAAATGTGAACATTACTATGAGCACATTCTGTAACTCGGCCGCCTTCTCTATAGAAAACAGCTTCCTTGCAGCCCGCATCCTTAGCCTTCTGAGATGCCATTACATTAGGAATAAGATTTAATGTCTTAATGTTGCAATGATAATATCTTGTATCTTCGCAAGTAATAAGAGTAATTGGTTCTAATCCATCTGCGATTGTTGCAGGCTTCATCATAATCCAAAGGTTTCCAGGGCACTTTTCATATACATGATTTCTAATTGCAGTACCTCTTGTAACCTGGTAATAAACAAATAAATCGCCCGTATCAAGTTCTTTTACAAGCTTATTAAGCGTGTCAGCAAGCTCTTCCTTGCTCATAGGCATTTCAATATCTATAGCCTGCGCACTTCTAAAGAATCTATCAATGTGTTCCTGAAGTGAGAAGATATGATAGTTTCTGCATGGGCCGGCATCGTAAACACCGTCGCCAAACCAGCACACTCTATCATTCATTGGAACGCTCATTTCTTCAAGCGGACCATATTTACCATTATAGTAACCTAAAGTTTCCATAGTCATACCTTCAAAATTTATAGTTTTATGAATACCTGTTAATTATAAAGAAGAAGCGGCTTATATGTCAAACATAAAAAGATTCTTCAATATTATCAAACTGCATTTAGCGCATTTATGATATACTTTATCAGTGCAAAAATCTTATATGTAGAGGATAGAATATGGACTTCTCAAAAATTAAAATCGTTGCAATGGATTTAGATGGAACTCTCAGCCAGCACAAAAGTCCTTTGCCTAAAGAAAATATTGAAATGCTCAATAAATTGGCTAAGAAGTACAAGCTTCTTATGGTTGGCGCAGGCATGTGCAGACGAATCTTTAATCAGATGGACCATTATCCTGTAGATATTCTTGGAAACTACGGACTTCAGTACGCAGAATACAACCCTGAAACGAAGGATATTGATATTCTTACAGACATCGTAGTTCCATGCGATGAACCTTCTGTTGACGCCAGAGTAACTACCCTAAGACAAGAAACTGGCTATACAACTTTTGCGGGCGAAAACACCGAATTTCACGCTTCTGGATGCGTAACCATACCAATGCTGGGAACTAAGGCAAACCCTGCTGAAAAGCTCGTTTTCGACCCAGATAGAAGCAAAAGAAGAGCCTTCTACGGACGAGTTAAAGAACTCTTCCCTGAATACAATGTTGTTGTAGGTGGATCTTCATCTTTTGACATGGTTCCGGCCCCTTACAGCAAGTTCTACGCACTCAACAAATACGCGGAGGAACACAATATAGCGTTAGATGAAATTGTGTATATAGGAGACGACTACGGCCCTGGCGGCAACGACGAATCAGTCTACCTTTCTCCTATTCCTTACTTAACAATCGATGATTTCAACGACTTCCCGAAAGTGGCAAGCGTTTTACTATTACGAAAGGTAATTTATGAAAGAATATAAAGCATTTATATTTGATTTTGACGGTACTTTAATGGATACCTTCCCAGGAGTATACGCCTGCATGGAAGCAACTCATAAAGAACTCGGTATGCCAACGCCAGATGTGGAAACCATTCTTAAATTCATTGGTCCTCCGGGAAGTGATTGGTTTGCTTTTACATACAACTGGGATTTAGAACGTGCAGAAGCAGCAAACGCAATTTTTAAAAGATTGTTTGAAGTAGAAAAGCATTGCCTTAATGCAATTCCTTACCCAGGTATGGTGGAATTACTGCAGGCCTTAAAAGACGCTGGCAAGTTTACTGCTACAGCTACAAACAAGTATCTCAACCAAGCCGAAGAAATGATAGACCACTTTGAGTGGAACAAATACTTTAATAAGATTGGTGCAGCGCAGGTAGGCGTACCAATGACAAAGGCTGATATTATCTGCCAGATGGCAGAACTTGCAGGAGCAGCAAAAGAAGAAACCCTTATGATAGGCGACAGCAAGTACGATGCAATTGCAGCACAAACTGCCGGTGTGGATTTTCTTGGCGTACTCTACGGCTTTGGATTTAAAAGCGAAGAAGATATAGACCAATATTCTAACGTGGGAAAAGTTAAGTCCGTTGCAGAAATTAAAGAATTTATTGGTGTTTAAAAAATTAAATATTAAAGCTTAAACATTAAAGCCGCAAGATTTGAATTGCTAAGCGAGGTAATTTGCTAGCGCTAAACGTGCTGCAGCCTGACGTAAGGAAGGCTGTTAGCGTTTAAAAGCGCTGCCGAGCGTGCAATCAAATCTTGCGGCTTTTAGTTACTTTGTATCTTGTCCGTAATAAGCATTCTTTCCGTGCTTGCGGTTATAGTGCTTATCCATAATGTACTGTGGCATAGCTGCATTAGGATTTAAAATCAATGTCTTAAGATCCATTTCAGCAACCTTTTCCATAACTACTGCATGATATACAGAAGCAGCAGGTGTCTTGCCCCAGCTAAATGGGCCGTGGTTCTTAACAACTATTCCAGGAACCGCAAGTGGGTCGATACCTTCTGATTCAAGTAAATCTGCTATTACCTTACCTGTGTTTAATTCATAAGCTTCTTCAACTTCGTTTTTAGTAAGGCTTCTTGTGCAAGGAATATCTCCATAGAAGTAGTCTGCATGAGTTGTTCCAAGTGCAGGAATAGGAATTCCAGCCTGAGCAAAAGATGTTGCATTAATAGAATGAGTATGAGTTACACCGCCCAGTGTAGGGAATCTTCTGTAAAGTTCAAGATGAGTTGGTGTGTCAGAAGATGGCTTTAAGCCCTCAACTCTTTCCCCTGTCATAAGATCTACAACGGCCATATCTTCAGCCTTCATAACGTCATAATCAACTCCAGATGGCTTAATAACAACAAGTCCCTTTTCTCTATCAATACCGCTAACATTGCCCCATGTATAAACAACAAGACCCTTAGCAACTAAGTCTAAATTAGCTTCGAATACTTCTTTTTTTAATTCTTCAAGCATCTAATTTGCCTCCTACAGACATTTCTCAATTTTATCTCTTAAAAATGTATTTGCATGGAGTATTTCATCCATATAGTTTTGACCCTTTTGATACCAGAACTCACCTGTAAACATACGGCAACCCATATCAATGGCCGCCTTAATGCAGCTTTCGTATTCAGTGTGACCCTTTTCATCACCAAAGCGCATGTCGCGGTAGATTCCAGGCATAGTTTCTTTAAGGTGGACAGCAACAATATGTCCTGTCCCTTTATTCATATCGTCGGCAACATTATGGCCGTATAAAACCGCAGCATTCTTGAGATTACCTATATCAGGATAAACTCCAAGCCACGGAGAATTAACAACATTAACATAATGCATAGCCTTTTCAACAGTGTCCATAAAAGGAGTTTCCATTGTTTCAAAGCCAAGCATTACACCGCGAGCTGCGGCATATTTAGCAGCAATTTTAAGATTCTCTTCAAAGTACTTGCGAGTAATCTCATCGCCGTCTTCGTAGTAAACATCGTATCCAGCCAGCTGAATGATAGATATACCAATCTCCTGGCAGAAATCGATAGCTTTCTTCATTATCTCCATGGATTTTTCGCGTATTTCTTCACTGTGAGCACCCATAGGATATTTTCTATGACCCGAAAGACACATTGTTCGAATGCATACTCCGCTTTCTTCAATAAGTGTCTTAAGTTCTTTCTTTTGCGCAAAGCTCCAATCAAGTCTTGCAAGTCGAGCATCGCTTTCATCGATGCTAATTTCAAGACGATCAAAACCGCAATCTTTTGCAATCTTTAATTTCTCTGCAAAGCCAAATTCGGAAGGAATGGCTTTTTCATAAAGTCCGAGAGAATATATATTGTTCATTTAAACAACCTCTAAAAAGAATGCCACGCGTTTTAGGCGCGTGGCATTATAGTCAGTTAGTAAAATAAATTACTTCTGAAGTGCGTTCCACTTATCAAGAAGAGCTGTCTTCTTTTCTGTGAGTTCCTTTACAGGACGGATTACCCATGTCATGTTCTTGGAATCTTCAAGCCATGCATTGTCTGGGCACTTGTAGTTTCTGTTTGTAAGACGGAGTGTACCTTCCATGTATTCAGCCATAGCAGACTGACCTTCTGCGGAGCAGAGGAAGTTTACGAGAGCCTTAGCAGCTTCTGGGTGTGGAGCTCCCTTAACAACAGCCATACCGTAAGCAGCAGCAGATGTACCTTCCTTAGGATATCTTACTTCTGTTGTTTCAGAACCGTTCTGGTTGAGCTTAATAGCGCCGTCTTCATATGTAAGACCTACAACATATTCGCCGTCATAAACGGAGTTGAAGCATACGGAAGACTTTTCTACTACTACGAGGTTTTCCATAAGCTTTGTGATGTAGTCCCAAGATTCCTGTGTATCAACACCATATACAGAGAAGAGGTTGCAGAGGTTGTTCCAAGCTGCGGAAGAAGAGTTAGGGTTGGAAAGAACAATCTTACCCTTGAGCTTTGGATCGAGAAGATCTGCATAGGACTGAATGTTAAGACCAAGTTCCTTTTCGAGTTCTGTGTTTACACAGAAGCAAACTGTGGAAAGGTGTTCCATGCTGTAGAAGCCATTAGGTGTGGAATAACCATCCATAGCTTCGTCGTTGTAATCGGATACCCAGTGTTCGAAGATATCAGCATATCTGTCACCGTCGGAATCGCAGAGACCGCCCCAAGTAACGTCGCCCTGTGGGTTGTCCTTTTCAGCGATGATTCTCTTTGTGTATTCACCAACAGAACCGGATACTACTTCGATTTCGCAATCAGGATATACTGCGTTGAAGCATGTTCTGAGTGCGTCGAGGTCGAATTCTGTCATGGAAGAGTAGAGAACTACCTTGTTTCCGATATCAACTTTCTGTTCATCTTTGCCCTGTTCTGCAGGCTTTGTTTCTTCTTTCTTTCCGCAAGCTGCAAAAGAGAACAGCATTGCTACTACAAGAAGAATTGCAAGAATTCTTTTCATTTTTTTCTCCTTTTAATAAAAATGAATCTAATTAGATATATTCTTATTGGCTCCCTATTGAGCCGGATAAGCGTGTTTAGTTTCAGCTTAGAGCTGAATGTCGTCTTCAGACTTACTGATAGCCATGTAGAGTAAGAGTGAAATTGTTGTTACAACAGTAAGGATTGCGGCGAAAGCAGCAGCTGTACCGTATTCACCTCTACCGATGTAAATGTAAGCCTGCATTGTGAGTGTAGCAGTTTTGTTACTATACAGGATTACGGAGCTGGAAAGTTCTGTTACGATAGCGATCCAAGAAAGGATAGCACCGGAAAGAATACCATTAGACATCATTGGAACTGTAATTGTGAAGAATGTCTTAAGCTTGGATGCACCAAGAGAAATGGACGCTTCTTCGATACTTGGATGGATTGCCATCAAAGTAGCCGTTGCCGAACGTATTGTATATGGCATACGACGTATTGCGAATGACAGAATCATAATTGTCATTGTTCCTGTAAGAGCAAATGGCTTAGCGCCGAATGCGATAAGGAGTGCAATACCGATTACAGCACCTGGCATGATGTATGGGAGCATTGAAATTGTATCAAGTGTATGGTTAAGAACGCTTGAACGGCGAACAACCAAGTACGCAAGAACAACTGCAACAATGATGATGATAACCAGTGCAGCAACACCCATAATAACGGTATTTCTAGAAGCCATAAGAAGCTTCTTCTTCATTGCCTGTTCATAGTTTACAAGGCTAAATCCTGGCTTAAAGATGGATCCCTTGCAGTTTCTAAAGGACAGATAAATGATGTAAACCTGTGGGAGTACAGCGAATCCGCAGAGTAAGTAGCAGTAAAGGTGCATTAATACGCCGGAAACGCCTGTTGCCTTTTTCTTTTCTACAGAGTGAAGAGCATTGATTGAGAACTTGAACTTGCCTGTAGCCCACTTCTGGAAGAAGAAGATTACTGCTGTTACGATGATTGCAATAACAGCGAGTGCAGCAGCAAAGTTAAAGTCTGTGCCGTTTTCACCAAGGTATTCGTTATAAAGAAGTACAGGGAAAGTTGTGAAACCTTCACCGAGAATTGTTGGAGTACCGAAGTCTGCAAATGCCTGCATGAATACCATAAGGGATGCAGCAAGGATTGTTGGCATTGTAAGGTGAAGAACGATATTGAATAATCTCTTTACACCAACGCAACCAAGGTTTGCAGAAGCTTCCATAAGTGTATTATCTATACTCTTGAACGCACCGTTCATATAGATAAATACCAGGGGGAAGAACTTTAAAGTTTGGGCAAGAGCTATACCACCAAAACCGTAAATGGTAGGAAGTACAATTCCAAGACCCTTAAAGAATTTTGTAATAACGCCTGCACGGCCGAGAAGCATTACCCAAGAGTAAGCACCAAGGAAAGGTGCAGACATACAGCAGATAATACTTACAATAAAGAGAACCTTCGCTCCCTTTAGTTTGTAGAATGCGTAGAAATAAGCAAATGGTATACCAACAACCAGAGTAACAATTGTTACAAAGATTGTAATCTTAAAGCTGTTGATAAGACTCTTTGTATAAATTGCATTGTTAAAGAACTTCTGGAACTGCTCGAAAGAGAAGCTTCCGTCTGGCATAATTACCGCCTGCTTGATAATACCAAACATTGGGTAAATCAGAAGTCCTACAAACAATACCAGCATAATGATGGAGACTATTGTCCAGCCATCAAGTTTTTTTCTTGTTGCCATAATGAACTCCTGTATTACTTAATGCAATCGTTGCGAACGCCTGTAAGAATATTTTCGCTTCCATCTGCAGTAAATACATTTACCTTTTCAGCGTTCATTGTAAGCATAATCTTTGTTCCAGCCTTAATGTCGTTATCAATAGAAGATTCCTGAATGATTTCAACCTTTACGCCGGATTCAAGTGTAATGAAGTAATGTGTGTTAAGACCAAGGAATACGCAGTCATCAACAATACCTCTTAATACCTTTGACTGACCATCATCGGCAGTAAGCTTAAATTCTTCTGGTCTTACGGAGAGAACTACTTCCTGATCCTTTGCACATTCTGGTCTGATATTCTTAAATTCTACTCTGTATCCGCTTTCTGTTTCAACGTATGTCTTGCCGTCTTCAACAACAAGCTTTGCGTTGATAAGATTTGTTCTACCAATGAATGTAGCAACAAATACATTAGCAGGTCTGAGATAAATATCCTTTGGAGTACCAACGTGCTGAATAACACCAGCGCTCATAACAGCAATACGGTCGGAAACAGCCATAGCTTCTTCCTGGTCGTGAGTTACATAAACTG
>JAKSSI010000063.1 GCA_024403175.1 Clostridia bacterium | reverse complement strand
GCTTTTTGAAGTACTCATCGCATTCGAGGTACATCATTGGGTCGCCGCCGTAAAGCCATGAAAGCATAGACTTAATTGCACGAAGAAGACCTGCAGGTTCTTCAGGAGCCTTAATCTTGTATTCAAGAGAGTTGATAGAAGCGATAAGAGCTTTTCTGTCTATACCCTTTTCTACCTGTTCTTTTGCTACGCGCTTAATAGTCTCGATAACTTCTGCATCTTTTCCGTCTTGAATATTCTTTGCATCGATGCTTATAAAAGTCTGAGCTGCATCGTCGTTTACTGTCATATCAAGATCCTGTGCAAGGCCGCTTTCTAAAAGAGCCTTCTTAAATGGAGCATCGTTTGAATCAGACAGTGCATTGAATACGACGCCTATAGCCATATTCTTTACAGGATTGTCCCACTTGCCAACAATCTTTGCGATAGTAAGCTGCCCCTTATCCTTAAGTTCTTCTTCCTCTCCAAGTGCATAATAAATTGTCTCTTCAGCAGCGAAAGGAACCTGATAAGAAACTTCAGGGATATCCTCGGATTTTTCGTATTTAGAAAGATAATCATCAAGCATTGAAAGAGTTTCTTCAATTGGCACACTGCCATCTAAGAACACTCTTGCGTTGGATGGATGATAATGTTTCTTGTAAGTTTCAATAAACTTTTCGTAAGTAAGAGTTGGTATTACTGCTGGGTCGCCGCCAGAATTAAATCCGTAGCAATTATCCTTAAACATAAGGGCAAGAAGGCTTTCAATCATAAGCTCATCTTTGCTTGCCATAGCGCCCTTCATTTCATTGAATACTACGCCCTTGTAGGAAAGTTCTTCGTCCTGTTCAATGTGCCAACCTTCCTGATAGAAGATGTTCTTGTTCTTAAGAATTGCTGGAGCAAACACAGCATCAAGATAAACACCTGCAAGATTTAAATAGTCCTGAGCATTTCTTGATGAAACAGGATACATAGTCTTGTCCTGGAAAGTCATAGCGTTAAGGAAAGTATTCATAGAACTCTTAAGAAGATCTACAAAAGGCTCCTTAACTGGATACTTTTCGGAACCGCAAAGCACAGAATGCTCTAAAATGTGGAACACACCTGTGCTGTCAGAAGGCAGAGTCTTGAAAGTGATAGAGAAAAGCTTGTTTACTTCTCCGTTATCAACCCAACAAACCTCTGTGCCTACTTTGTCGTGTTTTAATTCAACAAGACGTCCGGAAAGCTCTTTGCTTTCACGGACTCTTGTTACTGTAAAGTTAAATAATTTGTCACCAGTTTTAATCATTTAATGCACCGATTAGAGTTTCTTTTCAACTGCAGCAATTCTTGCAACAGTTTTTTCAAGCATATCCTGATAGTTCTTGAGCTTTTCTCTTTCAGCTTCAATAACATTTGCAGGAGCCTTTGCTACGAAGGATTCATTTGCAAGCTTTCCGGATGCTCTTGCAATTTCACTTTCAAGCTTCTTCTTTTCAGCAAGGAGCTTTGTGTGTTCTTCCTTGTAATCAATAAGTTCATCAGATGGAACATAAATTTCTACGCCCGGAAGTACTGCAGACATTGTGTCTTCAGGAAGTGCATTCTTATCATCAGCAAATGTAAGACCTTCAAGATTTCCTAATGCCTTAATGTAGCTTTCGCCTGCCATTGCTGTAGCCTTGCAAGCTGCGTCGCAAACAAGAACTGCGTGGAGCTTCTTGGAAGGTGCAGCGTTTGCTTCTGCTCTTAAGTTTCTGATGGACTTAATAATATCCATAGAGAGTTCAAGTGTAGCAACTTCTGCGCTGTAGTCTTCCTTGAGTTCTACTGGCCAATCTTCAAGCATGAGGAACTGCTTGGAGTTTTCATCCTTTGGAAGGTATGTCCAGATTTCTTCTGTAATGAATGGCATATATGGGTGGAGAAGCTTAAGTAAATCCTTAAGTACAGCAAGGAGTGCATATCTTGCAGTCTTCTTGTCTTCTTCGTCATCACCGTAAAGTCTTACCTTTACAAGTTCAATGTACCAGTCGCAATACTGGTTCCAAATGAGTTCGTAAATCTTCGTTGCAGCAAGAGCAAGTTCATAGTTTTCCATATTTGCTGTAATTTCCTTTGCAGCATTGGAAACTATCTGCATCATCCACTTATCTTCTGCCCTAAGCTTAGCTGTAGCTGCTGTTGCCATTTCCTTGAATGCGCCTTCTTCATCCTGAAGGTTCATGATTACGAATCTAGAAGCATTCCAAAGCTTGTTAGCAAAGTTTCTTGCAGCTTCTACCTTTTCATCCTGATATCTAACGTCAGAACCTGGAGCAATACCAGAAAGAAGCATAAATCTAAGAGCGTCTGCACCGTACTTGTCGATAACTTCGAGTGGGTCGATACCATTGCCTAAAGACTTACTCATCTTTCTACCCTGAGCGTCTCTTACAAGACCGTGAATGAGTACATGCTTAAATGGAGAAGCACCCATTTCTTCAATGGAACTGAAAATCATTCTTGCAACCCAGAAGAAGATGATATCGTAACCTGTTACAAGAACAGATGTTGGATAGAACTTCTTAAGGTCTTCTGTCATTTCTGGCCAACCAAGTGTAGAGAATGGCCAAAGAGCAGATGAGAACCATGTATCAAGTACGTCTTCATCCTGTGTAAAGTGTTCGCAGCCGCACTTAGGGCACTTGCCAGGCATTTCCTTAGCAACAACCATTTCACCGCATTCTTCGCAGTAGTAAGCAGGAATTCTGTGACCCCACCAGAGCTGACGGGAAATACACCAGTCCTTAATATCTTCCATCCAGTGATAGTAAATCTTATCGAATCTATCTGGAACGAATTCTGTTTCAGCAGTTCTTACAGCCTTAATTGCAGGTTCTGCAAGAGGCTTCATCTTTACAAACCACTGTTCAGAAATTCTAGGTTCTACTACGTTGTGGCATCTATAGCATTCGCCTGTTGGAATTGTTAAATCTTCTGTCTTAACAAGGAATCCAGCAGCATCAAGATCTGCAACCCAAGCCTTTCTGCATTCGTATCTATCCATACCTTCGTACTTACCGCAAAGATCTGTCATCTTAGCGGATTCGTCCATGCATTCAAGCATTGGAAGATTATGACGCTGACCAACTTCAAAGTCGTTAGGGTCTGCAGCAGGTGTAATCTTTACAGCACCTGTACCCTTTGCTGGGTCTGGATATGGGTCGGCAATTACTGGAATTGGACGGTTGAAAATTGGAAGAAGAACGTTCTTTCCAATGATGTCCTTATATCTTTCGTCTTCAGGGTTTACTGCAACAGCAACGTCGGCAAACATTGTTTCAGGACGAGATGTAGCAACTGTAATGCTAGGACCTCCGTTTTCTCCTGGATATGTAAAGTACCAGTACTTACCCTGCTTATCTTCGTGTTCAACTTCGATATCAGAAAGTGCAGATTTGCAAACTGGGCACCAGTTAATAAGTCTAGAACCCTTGTAAATAAGGCCCTTCTGATAGAGTCTGATGAAGTGTTCTTTTACTGCTTCGTTGCAGCCTTCATCCATTGTGAAACGCTGTCTATCCCAATCGCAGGAAGCGCCCATTTTTCTCTGCTGTGTTGTAATTCTATTTCCGTATTCTTCTTTCCATGCCCAAGCACGCTTAAGGAATTCTTCTCTACCAAGTTCTTCCTTGGTCTTTCCTTCTTCCTTCTTGATCTTGTCTACAACCTTTACTTCTGTAGCAATAGAAGCATGGTCTGTACCAGGAAGCCATAATGCGCTGTAGCCCTGCATTCTCTTAAATCTTGTAAGAACGTCCTGCAGAGAAAGGTCCATTGCGTGGCCCATATGAAGCTGACCAGTAATGTTTGGTGGTGGCATTACGATGGTGAAAGGCTTCTTGTCTTCTTTCATATCTGGCTTAAATGCGCCAGATTCTTCCCATGTTTTGTAGATTCGATCCTCAAATGCTTTTGGATCATAGGTTTTTGCTAAATTCTTTTCCATGATTGTCCTTCCTTTTCGAACAAAGTTGTAGCTCCCCCATACCATCTCGGGCTTGCATCTTCATTCTTGTATTAAGAAATTATTTATTAGATCTGTTCAGTACTATAGCCTTAACTAAGCAATACACTGCCAGAATAAAAACTGATCCGTGCTGCAGTAGTGTGTCTATTGGAATAGTTATAAGTCTTTCAATAGGCACTGCAGGGGATATTACAGATACAAACTGCGAATCGAAGGCCGATAAGCCGACCCCAATAAGCAAGGCCACATCTGCAATTAATAAACATGTATTGTAAACAATAAATGCTTTGGTATGCTTTTTAAATTCTCCCATCTCATCGTAAATGGCATTTAATAGTACAGCTGCCGGGAGCAGTAAAGACAAGTAGAATATCCATGTCTTGTTTAGGCTTGCTCTGTGTACATACGCAGACATAAGCATAATCGCGCCTAGTCTATTGAGTGCGTAAAATGTCATAAGCGATGCAAGTATCGTATAGAATACTCTGCCGATTGTTAGCTTTCTTTTTGCTAAATCATCAGGCCAAGTTTTTACTTTTGTTTTTAAAACCAGCACTATGGCAAGCATTAAGCAATGCCAGATAACTACGCTTATTACACCAAACTTATATGGATAAGGCAGCGTAAAGGAATGATAAATCATTGTTCCAGTAAGAACAGAGAAAATGATTCCGATAGCCGCAAATACCAGTCCAATGTTTAAGTAAATCTTAGTGCGAGCTTTTTTATACTGAGGTCTTCCTTCCACTCTTACCATGGCCATAACTGTAAGTACAAACTGCAGCGAAACAATAAACCATGGTATAGAAGAAATAACATCTTTTGTAATTGTCATATAAAACATGTTTGAGATATCACTCATAAGCATGTTTGTTGCAAAGAATGTTGCGACACTGCCCATTATTGCTACGAGAGTTATGGTTACTTTGAATTTCTTGCTCATTTTGCCACCTCGTCGTAAGAATGATAAATGTGTTCATAATCTATCGTGTTGTCATTATGAATTACTAGCACACGTCCGCCCATCATTGGCTCTGTGTAGTAAATTCTGTCAGTGGAATTAATACCGTAGCAGAAATCCACACCCTTGTAATTTACAATACTGTTGTTAATATGGTCGTGACCAACATTCATAGAAGTTGTCGAACCAAGTTTTAAAACTCTATCAAAGAATCCGCTGTTATACTGCGGGCAACTTACCTTTTCGTTTCTTTCACCGTAGATATAAATTGCATTTGATTTTCCTTCTAAGTAGGATTCCCATGCATCCTTAAATTCAGGAACAGGAATGTGATAATAAAGAACTGATGGAACCACCTTGCCGCCATTTTGAGCGGTCGTGTAGTTAACTATCTTTTCATACCAATCAATCTGATTTTCCTTAATGTAGTCATAGCCCCAATAATCTCCGTAAGAATAGCGGTTGCTGTCTAAGAGAATTATCTGTTCAACTACCTTGCCATTCTTTGTAAGATTGATTGCATAGTTTGCGTTGCCGTAAACATCGTCATCCTGAAGATCTACAAACAAACAGTTTGAACCATATTCGTTAAGATAGCCTGTAAGCCAGTCTATTGGGAAATAGCACTGTTCGTCGTGATTGCCCCAAGTTACAGCCCAAGGCACTCCGTAGCTATCAATAAAATCAAAGAGCTCTTTTACAACAGCTTTGTCGGCAAATGTAAATATGTCGCCGCTTAAAACTATCATGTCGGCATTTGCATCTTTAATGGTTAAATCCATAAAGTCCAAATGGATCTTTCTGTTGTCTTTATTAGCTAAATGAATGTCTGTTAGCTGAAGAATTCTGTAGTCGTCCTTATAAGGCGTTTCCAGAATGTAATCGGCAGCATCATATGTTTTTTCCTTTGCGCCACAAGCGGCTAAGGAAAAGCTAAGACTCAATATTAAAATTACTGCAAATAATTTTTTCATTTACTTTAAAATTTCAATCGCCTTATTAAGCTGAGCGTCAACAATAAGATAACCTTCTGAGTCGAAACAATCGTCTGTAAGTTCTACAACATAATCTGGTTTAATACCAACTTCGTTAATTTGATTTCCGTTTGGTGAGAAGTACTGGTACTGAGTAAGCTTAATGGAACTACCGTCGTTAACATAGGCAAGAATTTGAATAAGGCCTTTACCATAAGTTGTTGTGCCAACGATTTTTCCTTCGTTGTTGTCCTGAATACCAGCACAGAGAATTTCAGATGCAGAAGCAGTGTTTCCGTTTACGAGTACTGCATACTTCATTGAAGTTCTGCCTTCATTTGTGCGATAGTAATCTTTAGCATGCTGTCTATCTTCTGTGTAGCAGATAATGCCTTTGTTCATAAGTTGATCTGCCACCTTAACTGCCACATCTACATCTCCGCCGCCATTATTTCTTAAGTCTAAAACAAAGCTCTTGCAACCGTGGTTTTCGAGATACTTAAGACCTGCTTCAAGTTCTGCGTTTGTTACACTATCAAAGCAGCTAATGGAAATGTATCCGATACCGTCTTCTAAAATACTGTAATCCACAGAAGGCATACCAACCTGTCTTCTTGTAATCTTAAATTCAATTAGCTCGCCGCTTCTTGAAACAGTAATTACTACACTTGTACCTGTTTCACCTCTAATAAGAGAAGCTGCATCAAGACCCATTCCGAATACATAAATTCCGTCAACGGCAATAATCATATCGCCAGGAAGAATGCCTGCTGCTTCTGCTGGTCCGTTGATAGTAACGGATTCAACAATTACATTGTTGTTTGCATCAGCACTCATAGTAATTCCAATACCAGAATATGAATTGGAGATAGCATCGTAATAATCATCGGAATCCTCTGCAGGAATGTATTCAGAGAACTTATCGCCAAGCGTTGCAAAGAGTCCATCATAAGCACCTTGCATAAGAGTTTCATCATCTACATCAAGATAGAAATTTTCCAAAACATATTTCTTAATGGAATCAAGCTTGCTGTAGTTTGTGATGTAATATTCAAGATAATCGTAGTCGATTTGCTGCATAAGTTGCTCGAAAGTCTTTTCTGCAGGTACTTCAACTTCCTTTACAACCTCTTTTACTACTTCCTTAACAACAGTCTTAACAACTTCCTTTTCTACAGGAACTTCAACAATCTTTTCAACTGTTTCAATTTCCTTTACTACAGGAAGATCCACCGGGATGCTTGTCACGTCGTTACACTTCTTGCAAGTAAGAGTAACTTCAGCATTTCCGCCATTGACACTAACCTTTGGTTCGTATTCGTGGTTGCACTTTGGCTCTTCATTCTTTGCACAAGCGGCAAAACTGAAAACCATTGTTATAGCTAAAAGTACAGATACTAATTTTTTCATATTTATCTCCACTCAAAATCTTTTATTAATATTATATATAATAAATAAAAATTATACTCCTAAATGGTCCTAAATACAAGAAAACAGGCTTGTTTCTAAACATCTAAAATGTG
>JAKSSI010000062.1 GCA_024403175.1 Clostridia bacterium | reverse complement strand
ATTTGTATGGGATAACGTCTACTATAACGCCAGCTTCCTTAAGCATTGCATCTGCAATTTCATCAGGATAACTTTCTGCGCAAACAACTCTTTTAATGCCAGCATTAATAATCATCTTTGTGCAAATTGCGCAAGGCTGTGTTGTTACATAAATTGTGGCACCTTCAATTGCAAGACCAAGATTTGCAGCCTGAATAATTGCATTCTGTTCTGCATGTACGCCTCTGCAAAGTTCGTGGCGCTGACCAGAAGGAACATTCATCTGCTGACGAAGACAACCTACTTCTTCGCAATGTGCAACACCCTTAGGTGCTCCGTTATAGCCTGAAGCAATAACTCTATTATCCTTTACGATAATTGCGCCTACGCCTCTTCTTATGCATGTTGTTCTAGATCTAACAAGATCGCACATCTGCATGAAATAATCGTCCCAAGAAGGTCTGTTTCCCATTTTAATCTCCTAATAAAATACTTCGTCAAGATATAATCCAGAGGCAGGTGCAGTCTTTCCTGCATTACCTCTATCTTTAGAATCAATAATTGTTTTAAGATCTTCAGGTTTCTTTTTACCAAGACCTACATCTGTAAGTGTTCCGACAATAATTCGAACCATGTTGTAAAGGAATCCATCGCCTTCAATTTTTATGATTACAAATTCGTCTTCCTTATCGATTGTAAGTTTAGTAACTGTTCTAACTGTAGTTTCTACAGGGTTGCCGCCGGCAGTTTGAAAACACGCAAAGTCGTGAGTTCCAACAATGTGTTCGGCAGCCTTTCTCATTGCATCTACATCGAGTTTTTGTCTTACGTGGAAGCAATAATTCTTTTTAAAGATATCTACGTTTTCAGTATTTCTAATTTTGTAAATATATCTTTTTCCTTTGGAATCAAATCTGGCGTGAAAGCCCTCTGGCATATCTTTTGCATCTACTATTTCAATGTCCGACATGCCTTCCATTCTGTCATCTGCCAAAGCAGTATTGATAACCTTAGGAAGTTTTTCAATTGGAACTTTTATATCAGCCCTTAAAGTAGCTTGCTGACCATATGCATGAACCCCTGCATCAGTACGGCTTGTTCCTTCAAGCTTGATATCCATTTTAAAGAATGTAGAAAGTACTTCTTCCAATCTTCCGCAGACGGTTCTTTTGCCAGGCTGTCTTTGCCAACCGCAGTAATTTGTACCATCGTATTTAATTGTAAGAAGTATGTTTCTCATTATCTTTTAAATACACCTATGTCGCCAAACGCAGGCTTTAATGTGAGATTTCCTTTGCAATCAAGCAATCCGAAAAGACCAGTCCCTTCACCATCTTTATATTGCTGGAATACTACAAAGCCCATAGATTCACAAATGTATGGAGAAATCTCAGTATCAGGAGCATAAGTTGAATCAAGAATATTTCCTTCTAAATCGAAAAGTCCCCAATAATTTCCAACTCTTGCAGCAAATACTCCGCCGCTTACAGCCGCCATACCTGTGTTAAAGTCGTAGTCTTTGTTTTTAAGAAGTGCAACATTATCAAAGGCTGGTTCTACAACATACACGCCGTTGTTATCAATAATGCCCCAGTAGTTTCCGTCAGACACTGCAGCATATCCTTCAGAGAATGGATATGCATTTATGAATGTGAAATCTACAACTACTTCTCCTTTTGCATCGATAAATCCATAAAAACCTTTTTGGTTTTGTGCTAAGTAAAGATCGTCTCCGCAATAATCAATGTAGTGATATTCACAAGGGATAATTACTTCTCCTTCCAAATTACAAAGGCCATATGGTTTTAGATAAGAAGTAATATCTCTTACGATAATTGTTCCTCTATCATTTAAGCTGTAATCAAATACATCATAGCCTGCAGGAAGTTTTGCAACTACATTTCCTATGCCATCGATAACACAAGCCTGCTGCCAATATCCTTTCTTTCCAATGAGGTTATAATCTTCTTTAAAATCGTCGAGTACAGCTTCATTAGTTTTTCTCATACCAACAGCGTAGCCTTTTGCAAATGGTGTAGCTATTGCAAAGTATTCCTTTGTATCGTACTTTACACCTGTTGTTACAGGAATTTTTGCTGGTCCGATTTTTGTCAGTCCATCAATTCCAAGATAAATTTTTGTTTGTTCATAACCGGTTCCAAGAACTGCAGGAGCATAATGTTCGTTGAAATGTCTTGCAGCTGTCATTGTTAATTTATGAGGAACCCCGGCATTAAATTTGTTACCGTCTTTATCAATAAACTCATAATCAGTATATTGATCTAATACAACGGCAATTCCTTCATTGAAGTTGAAAGCCTTAGAATACTGAGACTCAATAATCCATTCGCCGAAATTGTTTATATAACCATAGTTAGGGCCGTTTGGCTCTTTTGCTGGAGCCACGGCATAGCAATCACCAGAGGTAACAAATACTCTTTCCTCAGCAGCATCTATTTCCATCTTCTCTTCAAGAGTCAATTCTTCATATTGCTTTTCAGGCTCTGTTGGAGTTTTTTCAGGAATAACTATGTTTCCATTATCATCTTTTTCGATTCTTTTCACACAACCTACAAAACTAAACATCATAAGCAGTGCGAGAACAATTGAGAGAGTTTTCTTCATGGCTTATAAGTGGACTTAAGTCCTACAATCTGGTTAAATACAGGTTTACCTTCTTCTGAGAGTTTTGTGTCTGCAATGTAGTAGCCGTTTCTAAAGAACTGGAATCTTTCTCCGCCCTTTGCTTCGCTTATTATTGGCTCAGCTTTAGCTACTAATTCTATTCTGGAATTTGGATCGAATTCATTTCTGCCGGTTTCTGGATTTGGATATGCAAGGTATCCGTACTGGCGAACCGGAATATCTACTGCTGTCTCTGCATCGAGCCAGTGGATGGTTCCCTTTACCTTTCTTGCATCTGCTCCAGGTGTTCCGGACTTTGTATCTGGGTCGTAAGTGCAAAGGAGTTCAACTACGTTTCCTTCTTCGTCCTTTACAACTTCGTTGCATGTTACAAAGTATGCACCCTTAAGACGAACTTCATTTCCAGGGAAGAGTCTGAAATACTTCTTTGCTGGAATTTCCATAAAGTCATCTCTTTCTACGTAGAGGTGCTTTGAGAATGGAAGAGTGTGTGTTCCAAGTTCTGGAACATTCTGATTGTTTTCAATTGTGCACTCTTCTGTCTGTCCGTCTGGATAATTTGTAATTGTAAGTTTAAGTGGATTGAAGATTACAAAGCGGTTTGAAACCTTGTCCTTTAAATCGTCTCTTACGAAGAACTCAAGCTGGTCCATACCAATCTGAGAGTTTGCTTTTGCTACACCAATTGCTTCGCAGAAATTTCTTAATGCTGCAGGTGTATAACCTCTGCGGCGCATACCCGCAATTGTGCAAAGACGTGGGTCGTCGAAACCTTCAACTTCTCCCTTTTCTACTAACGCTCTGATATTTCTCTTACTCATAATTGTGTTAGAGAGATTCAGCTTTGCGAATTCAATCTGCTGTGGTGGCTGAGGCCAATCAAGAGATTTAAGAACCCATTCGTAGAAAGGTCTGTGATCTTCGAATTCGAGAGTGCAAAGGGAATGAGTAATTCCTTCAATAGCATCTTCAATTGGATGAGCAAAGTCATACATTGGATAGATGCACCACTTATCACCTGTGTTGTGGTGAGTTGTGTGAAGAACTCTGTAGATAACTGGATCTCTCATATTGATGTTAGGAGATGCCATATCTATCTTTGCGCGAATGCACATTACACCGTCTTCATACTTGCCGGCTTTCATGTCTTCGAAAATCTGAAGGGATTCTTCAATGCTTCTATTTCTATCTGGAGCTTCTTTGCCTGGCTCTGTAAGAGTACCTCTTGTATTGTGAATATCTTCGGCTGTCATCTGGCATGCATATGCAAGTCCGCGCTTAATAAGCTCTTTTGCACATTCATACATTTTGTCGAAGTAGTTGGATGCGTAGTTTAACTTGTTCCATTCAAAACCAAGCCACTTAACGTCTTCTTCAATTGAACCTACAAATTCTTCGTCTTCCTTTGTAGGGTTTGTATCGTCATAGCGAAGATTGCAGCTACCACCGTATTTCTGAGCAGTTCCAAAATTCAGACAAATGGATTTTACATGTCCAATGTGAAGATATCCGTTTGGTTCTGGTGGAAATCTTGTGATGATTTCTCTGTCATACTTGTGTTCTGCTATGTCTTTATCGATTATGTCGTGAATAAAATTTCCGTCCATAAAAACTCCTTGGGAGGTATATACATCCCATATCTATAATATAATAAAGTATATAATTTAACACTTTATTATACATTGCTAATGGTTCTTATGCAAACTATTAAATTTTTCGCTTTATTCGTCATTTCGCTTGAAATTTTTCGCCCGATTTGGTATTTTAAAGAAAATAGTCATATGGAGGCGGATAATTATGACCTTAGACAGTATAGATGCAAAAATATTAGAGGTTTTACAGGAAAACGCAAGAGTTTCTATTTCCGAATTGTCAAAGAGAATTAATCTCTCACTCTCAGCTGTTTCCGAAAGATTAAAGAAACTTGAACAGAGCGGAATTATTGATCAGTACACAGCAGTACTTAATCCAAAAGCAATGGATAAGGGACTCCAGGCAATTATGCTTGTAAGTGTAGACGGATCTTTAAATCCAAAAGAACTTTTCCGCGTAGTAGACGAATCAGATGAAATTCTTGAATGCTACTTCGTAACAGGTACATGTGACTATATTATCCGTATTGCCACAAGAGATACCGATAGCCTTGGTGTAATTATGAGAAAAGTCAAGGAAATCAAGGGTATTAAGGGTACTGAAACAGATGTATTTATCGAACAGATTAAGCTCTGCCATTCAGTAGCACCTATCGCAAAGAAATAAATGAATCAAAATCCATACGAAGTGCTTGGAATTTCACCAAGCGCTTCCGATGAAGAAGTTACAAGTGCATACAAAAAGCTTGCGAAAAAATATCATCCGGATTTAAATCCGAACGATGAGTTTGCTGCGCAAAAAATGGCAGAAGTAAATGCGGCTTACGATGCAATTAAAAACGGAAATGTCTACTCACAGCAGCAGGCAAATCCTTATTCTTACGGATACGATTCATCTCCTTTCACCAATACATATTCATACGGAAACGGCCGTGGCCATTGGGAAACCAAGACTAGGGTCACACCTTTCGGATTTACTATGTATAGAACTTGGGTATCAGATGACGACCCTCAAAGTTCTTATCAGAATAATTATCAGCAGAATTCATATCAACAGAATTCCTATTATCAAAATCAAAACAATTCTTATAACCAACAAAAAAGACCGGCTAGTTTTTTCTCCGGTCTTAGATTTGGTGGTCTATTTAGATTCTTATTCACAATGTTTATCTTGAATATGTTTTTTAACCTCTTCTTTAGAGGCTGCAGCATATTCCTTATCTAGGCAGGAAAATCTGCTTATTGTCTTTGCTTTCTCTGTATAAAACAAACTTTCTACCGATGGACTGAACATATTCAGCGCCAAGTTTTTCTGCTGCCTGATTTGCTGCATCCTTTGGGCTTATTTCAACACATTCCTGAAGCTTTACCTTTACCATTTCATGAGCTGTAAGGTACGCATCCATTTCCTTAATTGTATTTTCTGTAAGTTCGTTCTTACCAATGTACACTGTTGCATCGAGATTTGTTGCAAGAGATTTAAGATAAGATCTCTGTTTTCCTGTAAGCATATTTACTCCTTTATATTTCCTATTTAAGTAGCGCATCTAAATAAATCTGTTCTTCCATTTCATTTTGGTTTTTAACTTGCGCTATATAAAAATTATTTCCACCGCATACCTGGCAAACCACTTTGCCACGCTTTTTATGTTCTACAATTTTTACAACCGTAGATTCCTTTTTATATCTGCTGACAGCTCCGCAGCCCTTGCATACAACTTCGTATTTGTAAGAGATTCTTCTGCTTGGAAACAAATCACCAGATAAATCTTTGTATGTAGCACGTGGAGTGCAACCCACCTCTAGGCAAGCCTTTTTCCATACACTATCATGGCCATGCCTTCTATGAGGTTGCCTTAAGAATACTAGCATATGAGCATACTCATGACGAATAACATCCATAAATAAAGCTTCGTTTTCGCAAATTCGCTTGGAAATAACTATTTCCATAGGAATGCGCCTAAGCCAATTGCCCGGTTTAAAAAGCCCCAATGTGCTTGTCATTCTAGATGATATACGAATTGCGGCGCCCCTAGTGCTGACGCCGCAAATCTTATCTAGTCTATCATATTCAGTTCTGATTTTTTCTACCAGAGCTGCATTATCCATTTATTAAAGTCCTAAATACTTCTTCTGTCTTGCAGAAAGCTTATCAATCTTGATATCAAGTGCTGCAAGCTTTCTTACTGCAACAGCTTCATCAATTTCTCTTGGAACTTCAATTACACCAGGCTTAAGCTTGTTCTTGTTTTCAACAAGATACTTAGCAGAAAGTGCCTGAATTGCAAAGCTCATATCCATAATTTCTGCAGGGTGACCATCGCCAGCAGCAAGGTTTACAAGTCTGCCATCTGCAATTACGAATACTGTCTTCTTGTTATCAAGTACATAACCCTTAATGTTATGTCTTGCTTCATATTCTTTTACTGCAATCTTCTTAAGACCTGCTACGTCTACTTCTACATCGAAGTGGCCTGCATTTGTAAGGATAGCGCCATCCTTCATAGTCTTAAAGTGTTCCTTCTTGATAACCTGTTCGCAGCCTGTAACTGTAACGAAGATATCACCAACCTTTGCAGCTTCTGCCATAGGCATAACAGCAAAGCCATCCATGTATGCTTCAAGTGCTCTTACTGGATCTACTTCTGTAATAATTACGTCGCCAGCAAGCCCCTTTGCTCTCATAGCAACACCCTTACCGCACCAGCCATAACCTGCAACAACTACCTTCTTACCAGCAACAATAAGGTTTGTTGTTCTGTTGATTCCATCCCATACAGACTGGCCTGTACCATAACGGTTATCAAACATATGCTTACAGTCTGCTTCGTTTACCATAACCATTGGGAACATAAGTGTTCCTTCTTTAGCCATAGCCTTGAGTCTATGAATACCTGTAGTTGTTTCTTCGCAGCCGCCAATAACCTTACCAATAAGGTCCTTATATTTAGTATGCATAAGGTCTACAAGATCTCCACCGTCATCGATGATGATATTTGGGCCAACCTCAAGAACTCTGCAAAGGTTATCTTCATATTCCTTCATAGAGCAACCATGAGTTGCAAATACTTCAAGACCAGCTGCTACAAGTGCTGCAGCTACATCATCTTGAGTAGAAAGTGGGTTGCTGCCTGTTACATACATTTTGGCGCCGCCCTTAGCCATTGCAAGGCAAAGATATGCAGTCTTTGCTTCGAGGTGTACGGAAAGTGCTACTTTCTTACCCTTAAAAGGCT
>JAKSSI010000061.1 GCA_024403175.1 Clostridia bacterium | reverse complement strand
ATGAACTGCAAATTCGTTTGGTGTGATAGCGAAGATGGAATCGTTAAGTTCGATGCTTCCTGCTTCAGCGCCTGCCATGTTAAGCATTTTTACTGTTGCCATTTGACTTCCTCCTTCCCTTACTGACCCTTAACTGCTGTGCGGATCTTGAGGATTCCGCCCTTGTTGCCAGGAACTGCGCCCTTAACGAGCATTAAGTTTCTGTCAGCAATTGTCTTAACTAATACTAAATTCTGAAGTGTTACTGTATCTCTTCCTGTACGTCCTGGAGCCTTGTTGCCCTTGAATACTCTGGAAGGATATGTAGCAGCCGCAAGACCGCCTGGCAGTCTCTTGTGCTTGGAACCGTGAGACATAGGTCCACGTCTGTGGTGATGTCTCTTGATGTTACCCTGTGTACCCTTACCTTTGGAAGTACCAGTGATGTCAAGCTTTGTTCCTTCTTCGAAGTCTGCAACAGTGATTACCTGTCCGATTTCGAATGTGTCGCCTTCTTCAGGTCTGAATTCTGCAAGGTGCTTCTTTGCGGAAACGCCAGCCTTTGCAAAGTGACCCTTTTCAGGCTTGTTGAGTCTCTGTTCTTTCTGATCCTCAAAACCGATCTGTACTCCGTAGTAACCGTCGGTTTCAACAGTCTTGATCTGTGTTACCGCTGCTGGGCCAGCCTCAATGACTGTTACAGGGATTACTTCTCCCTTGTCGGAAAAAATCTGGGTCATGCCGACCTTTTTTCCTAAAATCGCTTTCATGTTTTCCTCCTAAGTTCTTTCAGCGGATTAGTTACTGTTGCTGCAGGCACTTGAGCGGTGCGCCGGCACATCATAACCAATCATTCAAAGCACGTTAGTAATCTATTTGTTACTTCTGTACTTACAATTTGATTTCGATATCTACACCTGCAGGCATGTCAAGCTTCATAAGTGTGTCCATTGTCTTTGGTGTTGGGTTAAGGATATCAATAAGCCTCTTGTGTGTTCTCTGTTCGAACTGTTCACGGCTGTCCTTGTACTTGTGAACGGCACGAATGATTGTTACTACTTCCTTGTCTGTTGGAAGTGGGATTGGGCCGGAGACATCGGCACCTGTCTTCTTTGCAGCTTCTACGATTCTTGCAGCGCTCTGATCTAATGCTGTGTGATCGTAAGCCTTAAGTCTAATTCTGATTTTCTGACTACTCATTTACTAAATTCCTCCTTGCTATGAGTTTTCAAGCATTTTCGCTATTTCTGCTTGAGGTTTGTTCTCGCTACACACTGCCGTGTGTTTCATTTCTCTTCGCTCAAAAGAAAAACTCGAGAACGCCTTCGCCGGGTTCTTAGATCCGACAATTCTCGGTAAAAATTCCCTGATAGCGCAGCAACTTTTTACCTCTGCGCGAGGCCCGGAAATGCGCATTTTTCAACGCCTCTTGGACTTTGCTATAGTCCTTCCCTGCCTCTAAGCAAGCTCGATTATTATACTGCCTATTGAAAAATGATGCAAGAGATTTTTTAATATTTTTTTGATTTTTTTCAAAAAAGTTTTCCACAGGCTAAAAGCTCAAAATTCAAGCTTTGCAGGCTTTTTGCAAAAGGGTCAAAAAATCGATTTTTCATCAACTACGCCATGTGTTCCATATGTAAAATTTATCCCCTATTAGGGGTTTTTTAGTCGCAATTTATTTGATATCATAGCAGTTGATAAAATTTTTTATAAAAACACGAGGAAAATATGAATAAAAGTGATGTAATTAACTTTTTCAACGAAAGAGCTGAGGTCTGGGACTCCACGTCCTTTAGAAATCAGAAAGTTGTTGATTATATTTTAGATGAAGCCGGAGTAAAGGCAGGCGTAAGCGTATTAGACGTAGCCTGTGGTACCGGCGAACTTTTCGGAGATTACCAAAACCGCAAGGTTGGCATACTGATGGGCGTAGATATTGCGGCAAAAATGCTTGAAGTTGCAAGAAGAAAGTATCCTTATGTATCAACCATTTGCGCAGATGCTTCCGAACTTTATCTTGAAAGCCGTTTTGATTGTATCGTTGTGTATAATGCGTTCCCTCACTTTCCGTATCCTGAAAAGCTGATTCACGCAATGTCTCACCTCTTAAAACCGGGCGGAAGATTCACTATTGCGCATGGCCAGAGCCGAGAAGCTATTGATGCACACCATCACGGTGTTGCGCAGGCTGTTTCTATGGGCCTTATGCCAGCTGAAGATTTGGCCGAGCTTATGGGTAAATACCTAAACGTAGACAAAATTGTGTCTGATAATGAGAAATATCTTGTTTCCGGTGTAGCTGTAACATCTCAAAATGGTAGTCACAGCCATAACCACAACTTAGAATCTAAGAAAAAGCAACTCAACAGACTTGCTAGAGCTAGCGGACACCTCAACCACGTAAAGAGTATGCTTGAAAACGACGACGATGTAGCTGAAACGCTTATTCAGCTTTCCGCTGTTATTGCTGCTCTTAATGGGCTTGGTAAAGAAATCATCAATGAGCACATCGTTCACTGCATTTCTCATGCTATTGAAAATGGCGACGCCGATGCCGTTGAAGATTTCAAGAAGGCGATCAACAGATTTATCTAAACATGAAAATATAAATTAAAATCCGGGTCCTGCCATTTCGGAGTTCTCATCTCTCGCTTCGCAGCGATATGAGAATCTCCTCAATGTCACCCGGATTTTTTATAGCCGTTTATTTCTTGGATTGTGATTCTTCCATCGCCTTTGGCTCGGAACAATCTACAATCAGAAATTGCACTCAGGTTAATAAAAAAGACATTTTATGATTCCTAGGGGGCACGCTCTCGCTAAGCTGGGGGCCCACAGCGGTTCTGGGGTTCTTGCATCGTGCTATGCACTCGCAACAACCAAGAACCGGTTCCCCAGATTGCCCCTTACGGAATTCACAAAATGTCTTTTTTTAATCGCAAATTTTTTGGCTGCGGATTCAAGCTTCGCCTATGGCTCGCTTTCATCTCGAAGCAAAAATTTTCTCACGCTATTTTAGAAGCTCTAGCACATTCTCTTTTGACATATAGCCTTGAGCTGCTTTTACAGCCTTGCCGTTCTTAAAAACATAAAGTGTTGGAATAACCGCTACATTGTAGCGAACGGAAAGTTCTGGTTCTTCGTCGACATTTACCTTGCCAACTTTAATAACGCCTTCATTTTCCTTTGCAATCTCTTCAATAATTGGTGCCAGCATCTGACATGGGCCGCACCAGGTTGCCCAGAAGTCTACAAGCACTGGAATATCGGATTTTAATACTTCGGCTTCGAAGTTTTCTTTTGTAAGTATAATTTCAGCCATAATTCTCCCCCTATTTTGATTTGTAATAAAGCATACAGTGGCAATAGCCTTCAAATTCAGGATCTGCAATTTGATCTCTAAAAGCTTTGCACATGCACTTTGTGTCTTCGGATATTTCTCTTACGCAAGGACAGTGCCCGTCTTTTTTTGCCAGCCCTTCCTTTACCACTTTAACAATTTCCTCATTCGGATTCAATGTAATTTTCATAAACTCATACCCCCTTACCCCATTATACCAAAACATAAAACAGCCTGCACCCGGAAAACCGAATGCAGGCCGCTAGTTATTTTATATTGAGTTCAGATTATGCTTGCTGAGCAGCTGCTGCATCGTCTACCTTTACGATAGGCTTAACATTAGCCTTCTTGAATACCTGAATGATATGTCTTGGGCATTCCTTAGCGCACATACCGCAGTTCTTGCACTTGTCGTAGTCGATAACTGCCAGGTTATTTTCAACGTGAATTGCGTCGAACTTACATGTCTTTTCACACTTCTTGCAGCCGATACAACCAGCCTTGCAAGCCTGTGTTACAACCTTACCCTTATCGAGGGAGCTACATTCTACATGTACTCTCTTGATGTCTGGGATAAGAGCAATAATCTTCTGTGGGCATGCCTTAGCGCAAGCACCGCAACCTCTGCAGAGTTCTCTATCAACACGAGCAACACCTTCGCATACGGAAATAGCGTCGTAAGCACATGTGTTTACGCAGTCGCCAAAACCAATGCATCCGTACTTGCAAGTGCCAGGACCACCGAAGAATCCCTTAACTGCTGCACAGGACTTCATACCCTGATAGTCCATTTCTGGCTTTGTTGCATCGCAAATACCGGAGCACTTTACGTTTGCAACCATTTCGATTACATCTAAAGCTTCCTGTCCAAGAGCTGCTGCTACCATAGAAGCAACACCGTCTGCACCAGGAACGCAGAGATTTGTTCTAATAGAGTGGTCTGCTGCAAGAGCTGCTGCATAGTCGTCGCAACCAGCATAGCCGCAAGCACCGCAGTTAGCACCAGGAAGGCAAGCTCTGATCTTTACAGCTGTTTCATCAACAGGAACTGCCATAACCTTGGATGCTACTGCAAGCATTACTGCTGCAATAAGACCAACGATTACTGTAAGAAGTACAGGTGAAATAAATGCTGCCATTACTGTACCTCCTTAACCGAAAATAGCATCAATGATTCCGGAGAAGCCCATGAAGGACATGGAAAGAATTGCAGCTGCTACGAGAGTAGAAGCAACACCCTTGAATGCTTCTGGGTAGTCATTTGTTTCGATTCTGCTTCTAACACCTGCAAAGAGGAACATAGCGAGCATGAAACCAAGACCGGAACCGAGAGAGTTAAGAATAGACTGAATGAATGTGTATCCTTCATCGATGTTGAGTACGCAAACACCAAGTACTGCACAGTTTGTTGTAATCAGTGGGAGGTATACACCAAGAGCCTTGTGGAGGCCTGGGATATACTTCTTAAGGAAGATTTCAATAAGCTGTACGAGTGCAGCGATAACGAGAATGAATACAATTGTCTGCATGTAACCAATTCCCTTTGGCTCTAAGAGGAGCATCTGGATTGGCCATGTTACTGCTGTAGCAATAACCATTACAACGATAACGGCAACGGACATACCCATTGCGTTATCAAGCTTCTTGGACACACCAAGGAATGGGCAGATACCAAGGAACTTTGCAAGAACGTAGTTATTTGTAATAACTGCCGCAAGAACGATTTTAAGCATTGCCACTTTCCTCACAGCCTCCTTCCTTGCTAGAACAGAAATCAGCGCCTGGGCAACCTAAGCACTTGTTCTGCTGCTTTTCCTTAACCTTGCCCTTTGTAGCGAAGTTTACAAGTGCGATTAAGCAACCAAATGTAAGGAATCCGCCAGGAGCCATTGTCATAATTGTCATTGGGTCGATTACGTTAGCTGTAATTGTTGCGCCAAAGATTGTTCCGTTTCCGAGAAGTTCTCTAATGCAAGCCATAAGTGTAAGAGCTACTGTATAACCAAGGCCCATACCGATTCCGTCGAGAGCGGAGTCGATGATGCTGTTCTTGTTAGCAAACATTTCGGCACGGCCGAGAATGATGCAGTTTACTACGATAAGTGGAATGTAAACACCAAGAGACTTATCGAGGTCTGGAAGGAATGCCTTAATTACTAACTGTACGATAGTAACGAAAGCAGCGATTACAACGATATAGCACGGAATACGTACTGTATCTGGAATAACCTTCTTAAGTGCAGAAATAAAGATATTTGAGCAAGTAAGTACGAACAGAACTGAGAGTCCCATTCCGATACCATTGATAGCCTGAGTGGAAAGAGCCAGTGTTGGGCAAGTACCAAGAATAAGTACAAGTACTGGGTTTTCCTTAATGAGGCCGTTGGTAAGAATAGAAAGTTTAGACTTCTTTTCCATTACTTTGCGCCTCCTTTCTCAACACCGTTGAGCTTTGTCTTTGTAATATTATCAATGTGTGGTGTAAGAATGTTCATAAGAAGAATAGCGAAAGATACGCCTTCTGGGTATGCGCCGAACTTTCTGATGAGCATTGTGAAAATACCACAGCCAATTCCGAAGATAATCTTTCCGGAAGTTGTGATTGGGGATGTTACATAGTCTGTTGCCATGAAGATAGCACCAAGGAATACACCACCTGCAAAGATCTGGAAGATTGGATCAAGACCAAATGCAAGAGAGAGTACAAATACTGTTGCTATGAAGGAAACAGGGATTGCTGGGGAAATAACCTTTCTAACTACAAGGTAGATACCACCGATTAAGAGGCAGAGTGCGGAGATTTCACCCATAGAACCGTTAATCTGTCCAAGGAACATTTCAAGGTTGGATGGAATTGCTAATCCCTTTGCAGCAAGTCCGAGTGGTGTAGCACCAGAAATTGCTTCTGGGCCAGCAGCTTCTAAAATAGCACCGCTCATTCTTGGAGATACATTCCATACAGCCATCTTTCCTGCGAAACCAACAAAGAGTGCAATTCTTGCAACGATTGCTGGGTTAGCAAAGTTCTGACCAAGTCCACCAAAGAGCTGCTTAACGATAACGATAGCAACAAATGAACCTACGATAGCCATCCAGAAAGGAAGAGATACTGGAAGGTTGAATGCAAGAATAACACCAGTTACAACTGCAGACCAATCTCCTACTGTAGAAGTGTCTCTCTTCATAATCTTTCTTACAGCCCATTCAAAGAATACGCTGGATGCTGCGCAAACGAGTGTAAGTACGAGTGCGCGAATACCGAACATGTAAATAGACCAAATAAGTGCAGGGCAAAGAGCAATTACAACGTCTCTCATAATTGTTGCAGTGCTTGCAGGATTATGTACATGTGGGGATGCGGAAACAATAAGATTTGTGTGCTTTGTGCTCATTACTTGTTTCCTCCTTCCTTTTCAGCCTTCTTAGCTGCTTCAGCTTCAGCCTTAGCCTTCTGCTTCTTGTCGTCTTCCATTACGAGGCCCTTAGCCATTCTGATTTCAAAGTTGAGCTGCTTTCTTGCAGGGCAAGAGTAAGCGCAGCAACCGCAGTCCATACAAGACATAACATTGTATTCTCTGAGCATATCAATGTTCTTGTCCTTATATGCTCTAGAAAGTCTAGCTGGCATAAGGTTCATTGGGCAACCTGCTACGCATCTACCGCAGTTGATGCAAGCTGTTTCCTTATTCTGTGTTGCGAATGTTTCATCGAAGCAAAGAAGAGAGGAGTTACCCTTCATAATAGACATATCGTCTCTTGGGATTGCACGACCCATCATAGGTCCGCCCATAACGATCTTTCTGCTTTCTACGCCTTCCTTAGCGCCGCCGCAGAATTCGATAACGTCGCAGATCATTGTTCCGATAGGAGCTTCAATGTTCTGTGGCTTTGCGATTGCATTTCCGTCTACAGTGATGAACTTGGAAACAAGTGGCATACCTGTAGCAAGGAACTGCTGCAGCTTAAGCATGGAAGTAACGTTGGATACGATGCATCCAACATCTGCAGGGAGCTTACCTGCGATGAGGTGTCTTCCTGTTGTTTCATAAATGATTACACGTTCTGCGCCCTGTGGATATACCTGGCGAAGTTCTGCAACCTTAATGTCTGTTGCACCTGCAAGAAGTTCATTGAACTTTGCACTTGCATCAGGCTTATTGCTTTCACTACTGATGCTTCCCTGCTTCATGTTAA